>CAYYBI010000349.1:0-4377 GCA_964469835.1 uncultured Rhodospirillaceae bacterium | reverse complement strand
GAAGACGAAAAGGTGGAGATCGCGAAGCGCCACTTGATCCCCAAGCAGATCAAGGAAACGGGGCTGAAGGAATCGGAATGGTCGATTACCGACGATGCGCTGCGCGATCTGATTCGCTATTACACGCGCGAAGCCGGTGTTCGAAATCTCGAACGCGAAATTGCCAACTTGGCGCGAAAGGCGATCAAGGAAATCCTGATGGAAAAGACGGTCGACACCGTCGACGTCACTCCGGACAATCTGGAAAAATTTGCCGGTATCCACAAATTCCGCTTTGGCGAAGCCGAGGAGAAGAATCTAGTCGGCGTGGTGACGGGGCTCGCCTGGACCGAGGTCGGCGGTGAATTGCTCACCATTGAATCCGCATTGTTGCCGGGCAAGGGCAAGATCATTCGTACCGGAAAGCTTGGCGATGTCATGCTTGAATCGGTGCAGGCCGCGGAAAGTTATGTGAAGAGCCGCGCGCCGTCCTTCGGCATCAAGCCGACGATTTTCGAAAAAGTCGATATCCATGTCCATGTTCCGGAAGGGGCGACCCCGAAAGACGGTCCGTCCGCGGGTGTTGCAATGGTAACGTCGATCGTTTCGCTGCTGACCGGTATCCCGGTGCGCAAGGAAGTCGCGATGACCGGTGAAATCACATTGCGGGGTAGGATCTTGCCGATCGGCGGGCTCAAAGAGAAACTGCTGGCGGCGTTGCGCGGTGGATTGAAGACGATCCTGATACCGCAAGACAACTCCAAGGATCTGCCGGAAATACCGGATAACGTGAAAAATAACCTTAAAATCATTCCGGTAACGACACTGGATGAGGTCCTTGAGCATGCGCTTGAGGAGCCTGTCAAGGCAATTGAGTGGGATCCGGAAGCAGATCCGGTCGAGCGGGTTTCGACATCGCAATCAAAAGAAGGCCATAGCGGCGTTACAACCCACTAATTACGGGGTTTCCGGGGGATTCCGGCCCTAAACCGATTCCGTGCAGATTTGCATCACATAGCAAACAAAGGCGCGGAATTCCGGGGGTTTGGCGTTGACGGAAGACTTTCAAGCGCTATACACTCGCCGAACTTTCGCCTGGAAGTATTTTTACTTTCCTAGACTTTCCCTGGCCTTTAGAGGGGGGCTTTACCTTGAACAAAAACGATCTTGTTGCCGCAGTCGCCAGTGAATCTGGCCTGTCCAAGTCGGATGCGACACGTGCTGTGGAGTCGGTCTTCGATTCCATTACGAACGCATTGAAAACCGGTTCCGAAGTACGTCTTGTCGGCTTTGGCACTTTCAGCATTACCAACCGTAAGGCTTCTACGGGCCGCAATCCGCGGACCGGTGAGCCGATCCAGATTCCTGCGTCGAAACAGCCGAAATTCAAGGCTGGTAAGGGTCTGAAGCAAGCGGTTAACTAACTGTCGCAAGATAGAAATAGCTGCCGGCCGCCCAGCAATGGGCGGCCGGTACTTTTTTGAGCGGCTGAATTAGCAGGCTGTTAATTGGCCGCAAGGCCGGGTAAACATCTACTGCGGACCATCTGGATCGGGCGATTAGCTCAGCTGGGAGAGCACCTCGTTTACACCGAGGGGGTCGGCGGTTCGAGCCCGTCATCGCCCACCATCCGTTCGGTAAGCCTTAGGCGTTGTCATGAGAGACAGACGGCCGCCTACATTCATGATGGGTTCTCGATAGGCATCAGCATTTAGACGCTGGGCCGGTCAATTGGCGTAATAAATAATTCACTAATCGGCTCTCTAATTGATTCCAGGAACCGCGCTTGCGGAGCGTCTGCCTGTGAATGCTGCATATTAGGCAGTTGAATTTTTGAGGATTTACCCGGTGATTAGCCTATCGCGCCGCCATTTGTTCAAGATGATGGGAGTTACGGCGGCAGGCACCATGGTCGCGCCGCTCGGTCTGTATTATTCCCGAGCCGCCCTCGGAAAAGCGGCCGCATATGGATACGGCCCTCTGGTTCCAAAATTGCCGGTGAACGCGAGGGCATTGGCCAACACGATCGTTGGCGATTTGAGCGGTGTCGCGCTCCTCGACCTACCCGCGGGCTTTGACTACACGGCACTGTCGATAACCGGGCAGGGGATGAATGACGGCACGCGTGTTCCGGGCCGCCACGACGGCATGGGGTGCTTTCCCGGCCCAAATGGCGGTACCGTATTGATCCGCAACCATGAACTGAGTCCGGGTCCGGACGTATTCGGCAATGCGGCCGGCGTCGATGCTCCAGCGGGCAAGAAGTGGGATAGCACCGCGACGGGAGGGACCACGTCGCTGCTGGTCGGGGGCGACGGCAACCTCGTTCGTCATTTTGGATCGCTTGGCGGAACCCTCCGAAACTGCGCCGGAGGCGCTACCCCTTGGGGGGCCTGGATCAGTTGCGAGGAAAGCGTGGAAGTGCCGTCGAAGTCCAATGGGCTAAAGCGTAGGCACGGTTACAATTTCGAAGTGCCCGCCGCAGCCCACGGTTTCGTAAATCCCATTCCACTGACCGCGATGGGCAGGTTCAATCATGAGGCGACCGCCACGGACCCACGCACCGGGCACGTCTTTCAGACGGAAGATCGCGGCGACAGCGCCTTCTATCGCTTTCGCCCCGCGCAATACGGCAAATTGCAGAGCGGGATTCTCGAAGCCATGGCGATCGACGATAGACGCCTGTCGCGCAATGCGAAGGGGGCAGCGGACACGCGACGTGGCGTTCTCGGTTTGCTGAACGAACCGCTGGCGGTACATTGGGTGCAGATTGAGGACGTCGATCCGGCCTCGGACACTGTCCGGCGTGAGGCGCATTCCAAAGGCGCGGCCTATTTCGCGCGCGGCGAGGGGGCGTTCGCCGCCAATGGGCTGATTTACTTCGTTTGCACGAGTGGCGGAGACAGAAGAAACGGTCAGGTCTGGGTACACGACCCAAGGGCCGGGACCGTCATGCTCGTGATCGAATCGATTGCCGAATCGGAATTGGACAATCCGGACAATATCACGGTGTCGCCGGACGGCAGCCTTTATCTTTGCGAAGATGGCGATGGTGAGCAGTTCGTGGTCGGCGTGACGCCAAAGGGCGGGCTCTTTAAATTCGCGCATAACAGTATCCGGCGTCCCGACAAGGGCGGTGTTGCCGACAACAGCGAATTTGCGGGTGCCTGCTTTTCGCCAAACCGCCGTCATATGTTCCTCAACAACCAGAGCATCGGCATCACATTCTGTATCTGGGGACCTTGGTCGCATTTGCGTTAAAAGATCGGGGCGGCCGTCCAGTCGAATAGGTGTGCCCCCGTACTATTGCCGAATCCACGATAATTCATACACTTCAGCGTCATGTCGTCCCGAATCATGGTTCGGCTCAACGCGCGAATCGGTGATGATCGACGAATAGCAGCATGTCGGGATGCTTGCTTGACACCCGTCAAGGCCTGGATTACATGGACGCACCTCTTTGGAATGGGGGTGTAGCTCAGTTGGTTAGAGCGCCGGCCTGTCACGCCGGAGGCCGCGGGTTCGAGTCCCGTCACTCCCGCCATTTCCCTTTGTTCGCATTACCATAGGTAGAGATATTTGCGGGCGTTCCCAACCGGTGCGCCCCACCTGGCGTAATGGGTTCGGGCCGGTCATTTGAGTATCATCATGGTTTGGTAAATGGTTCGCTGAAAGGGACGAAATTTTGGATAGTTCCACCTTTTACTTAAGGGACGCAGTCACTATAGTGCACGCGGTTTGCCGGGGGTGGCGAAGCCGAGGGAATATGACGGGTCTGCCTCCACTAAAGCCGGAAATGCGCCATTGCGGATGAGGGCGCGGGGAGTGTGAGGGTGAAGAAGTAGATGGACGCGTTGCTCCGCGAATATCTGCCTATACTGATCTTTTTGGGGGTTGCCATCGGCATCGCCGTGGCAATGGTGACGGCGAGCTATATCGCCGCCCGGCAGAAACCGGATTCGGAAAAACTCTCCGCCTACGAGTGCGGGTTCGAGGCGTTCGATGACGCCCGGAGCCGGTTCGATGTGCGGTTTTATCTAGTTGCGATCCTGTTCATCATTTTCGATCTCGAGTTTGCCTTGATCGTTCCGTTTGCGGTGTCGTTTGGCGATATCGGCGCGAACGGATTCTGGTCGGTGGTGATCTTCCTCGTCATCCTGACAGTCGGCTTCATCTATGAGTGGCGGAAAGGAGCACTCGAATGGGAGTGACGGTTCCGCCAAAGAGCGCGCCGCTGCCGCCGGGCGTCGATCAGGATGCGATCCTGCGCGCGGTTACCGACGAACTCACCGACAAGGGCTTCGTGGTCGCCCAGCTCGACAAGGTCGTTAATTGGGCGCGCACCGGATCGCTTTGGCCGATGACATTCGGCCTCGCGTGCTGCGCCGTCGAAATGAT
>CAYYBI010000348.1:0-13916 GCA_964469835.1 uncultured Rhodospirillaceae bacterium | reverse complement strand
TCGCCCGACCGAAGACCCTTTGCGACCGTTCATAGTGATTGGACGGCGAAGCGCCGCCGCAAGGCAACCATGCGAAGACACGCTTCCACGGCCGCGCGGCCCTTGTCGCCCTGATCCACCGCCGCCCGTGCCCAGGCCTGGTCGCGGTTTTCACACGTCAGGATGCCATAGCCAATGGCCAGCCCGTCGCGCACGGACAGGTCCATCAGGCCGCGTGCACTTTCCTGGCATACGTAATCGTAGTGTGTCGTTTCGCCGCGGATAACGCACCCAAGGGCCACGTAACCGTCAAAACCCGCCGCCTTCCCGGCGCGCGCCGCGAACGCGATCACAGCGGGAATCTCAAACGTGCCCGGTACCGCCAGCCGCTCGAAACGTGCCCCGGACGCCGTCAACGCCGCTTCCGCGCCGCGCCCCATTTCGTCCGCAAGCTCCTCGTAGAACCGCGCTTCAACAATCAGAATCATTGGCGATGTGTCATTCATGCAGCGGCGCTCAATCCAAGGCAATCGGACGCTGCTCGACAACCTTCAAGCCGTACCCGTCGAGCCCAACGATGGTCCGATTCGTGTTGGACAGCAGGATCATTTCACTGACGCCAAGATCGAGCAGGATTTGCGCACCGACGCCATAGTCGCGCAAGGCGCGCCGGGCGACCGGCTCACCATCGCCATTGGCCTCGCGCGCCGCGACCTGTTCCGAAAGATAGGTGGGATGCGGTTCGCGGATGAGTACGATTGCGCCCGTTCCCGCCCGGTCGATCATTTGCATCGCGGTATGCAGCTCGTCGCCGCGCCCGCTTTCTGCATCACCCAAGACGTCATCGAGCAGGTTGATGGCGTGCATCCGCACCATGACCGGATCGTTCTCGGAGACATCACCTTTGACCAGGGCGATGTGTTCCGCATAGGAGGTTTTGTCTACAAAGACGTAGATCTTGAATTCTCCGCCGAAACGGCTCACCAGCGTAGTCTCGCCAACCCGCTCCACGCTTCGGTCATTGCGCAGCCGGTAGGCGATAAGATCGGCAATGGAGCCCACTTTCAACCCGTGGAATTGCGCAAACGGGATAAGATCGTTGAGACGGGCCATCGTCCCATCGTCATTCATGATTTCGCAGATCACGCCGGACGGGTTCAATCCGGCCAGCCGCGATATATCGACCGCCGCTTCTGTATGGCCGGTCCGGACGAGAACGCCACCCTCCCGCGCAATCAGGGGAAAGACATGACCCGGCGTGCCGATGTCCTTTGGCCCGCGTTCCGGATCGATCGCCACCGCGACGGTACGCGCGCGGTCGGGCGCCGAGATACCAGTCGTGACGCCTTCGGTCGCCTCGATCGAAACCGTAAAGGCGGTCTGATGGCGGCTTCGGTTTTTCTGGCTCATCAAATCGAGGCCGAGACTTTCACAACGCTTTCGGGTCATGGCGAGACAAATCAAGCCGCGCCCGTATTTCGCCATAAAGTTTATGGCGTCCGGCGTCGCCATCTGGGCCGGGATTACCAAATCGCCTTCGTTTTCGCGTTCCTCGTCATCGACGAGAATGAACATGCGGCCGTTGCGCGCATCGTCGATGATGTCCTCGATCGGCGACAGGAAGGAGAGATCCTCCGCCGCCCGCGCGACTGCTTGTTTGCTTATTGTCCGCATTGATTCGCGTTTCGAGGCCAAATCGCCACTCCCATCAACGAGCCATCTGAAGGCGTGCAACATATCGGGCGACTTGGTCCACCTCAAGGTTTACCCGATCGCCTGGCTGTGCCGCACCAAAGGTCGTCTTCTCTGCCGTGTGCGGAATGATGTTAACGCCAAATTGATGGCCATCAACCTCATTGACCGTCAACGAAACGCCGTCAAGCGCGACCGATCCCTTGGCGGCGATGAATTGGCTCAAATCCGCCGGCGCTTCGAAAACATACCGAATACTATCGCCGTCGGGACGGCGCTCGACGACCTCCGCTACCCCGTCGACATGGCCCGAAACCAGATGACCGTCCAAGTGATCGCCTAGCTTCAAGGACCGCTCCAGGTTCACCCGTCCGCCCTCTTGCCAGCCGCCCAACGTGGTGCAGGCCACCGTCTCCGCGGAGACGTCGACGCTAAACCATCCGGCCCCCGCCTCAACGCCGGACTCGACCACAGTCAGGCATGCGCCCGAACAGGCAATCGACGCGCCTATTTCAAGGGACTCCACCGGGTACGCGGTATCGATCGCGAGCCGAATGCCGCCCGCCTGGGCGTCCGCCGAGCGAACCCGGCCAAGATCGGTGATTAATCCCGTGAACATAAAGGTAAACTAATGCCGCTTTGCCAGAGTTTCCAGCAGGTCGGCGCCAAGCATTCTGACCGCCCCGCGCTCGAAACGCGCCATCGCCTCGAGGGAGTCCAGCCCAAGCGCCGAAACCGCCGCCAAACCGTCACCGCCGATCACGCCATCACTTCGATACCACGCCATTCGGTCGACCAAATTCGCCCGCAACAGACCGGCGGCGACCGTCGCGCCGCCTTCCACCAGCAGCCGGGTCAATCCCCGTTCGCCCAGCGCGGCAAGCGCAGGATCTAGGGCCAAACGGCCGTCCTCACCGACCGGCACCTCGATCACCTCGACGCCCAGCGCCTGCAACGACGTGCGGCGCTTGCCGTCGCTTCCCTGGCTGGTGATAACCCAGACGGGACGATCGCGCGCACTCTGCGCCAGAGCGCCTTCGGCCGGTAGACGAAGCGTGCCGTCAAAAACGATCGCCACCGGCGATCGCCCTTCGAGCCCAGCCAGCCGGCAGGTCAGGCGTGGATCATCGGCCAGCGCCGTGCCGATCCCGACCATGATGCCATCAAATTGCGCACGCAGGAGATGGCCGTGCGCCCGCGCCTCGGGACCGGTGATCCATTGGCTCTCGCCCGAGGCGAGCGCAATGCGCCCGTCCAGCGTGCTCGCAATCTTGAGACAGACCAGCGGCCGGCCCGACTGCTGGCGCATCGCAAAACCGACGTTCAGCGATGCCGCGGCATCGCCGCAGACGCCGTTGGTCACCGCGACCCCCGCCTCCCGCAGGCGCGCCTGTCCGGCGCCGCGCATCCGTGGATCCGGATCCTCCATCGCAATGACGACACGGGCCACGCCCGCATTTATCAGCGCCTCGCTACAGGGCGCCGTCTTACCGTGATGGTTGCAAGGTTCAAGCGACACATAGGCGGTCGCCCCTTTCGCGGAGTGCCCGGCGCGCCGCAGCGCCTCCGTCTCCGCATGCGGCCGGCCACCGGGCTGTGTCCAGCCGCGGCCGACAACGCGACCGCTTTCGGGCATGACCAGGACACAGCCGACCGCCGGGTTGGGCCAGACGTTTCCGAGGCCTCGGCGCGCCAGGGCCAAGGCGGCCCGCATGAATTTCTGGTCGGTCGTCTCAGACCTCTTCTTCGATGCTGAGTTGGTCGGTAATAAAGTCTTCGAAATCCTTCGCCTCCCGGAAATTACGATATACCGAAGCGAACCGGACATAGGCGACTTGATCGAGCGAATGCAGCGCTTCCATGATGATAGTGCCGATGGTATCGACCTTGATTTCGGTCTCTCCCATGCTTTCAAGACGCCGCACGATGCTGTTGACCACTTGTTCCAGCCGCTCCGGCTCGACCGGCCGCTTGCGCAGTGCGATCATCATCGACCGGGCCAGCTTGTCGCGGTCGAACGGTTCGCGCTGATTGTTGCGCTTCAGCACGGTGAGTTCGCGAAGCTGGACGCGCTCGAAGGTCGTAAAGCGTGCAGCGCAGTTGGGACAGAAGCGGCGGCGGCGGATCGCGTGGTTGTCCTCCGTGGGCCGTGAGTCCTTCACCTGCGTATCGTTGTGGCCGCAGAATGGACAGCGCATATTTATCGACTCCTTAAGACGGCGGGGGCACTAGGCCCCGGCCGGATAAATCGGAAAGCGCCGGCATAGCTCGCCGACCCGCTCTTGCACCGAGGCCTCCACCGCCCCGTTGTCGTCGCCATTGGCCGCCAGCCCGTCCAGCACCTCGATGATCAATGCACCGATTTGCCGAAATTCCGCCTGGCCGAAGCCACGGGTTGTGCCGGCCGGCGTGCCGAGCCGGATACCGGATGTAACCATGGGTTTCTCCGGATCGAAGGGAATGCCGTTTTTATTGCAGGTCAGTCCCGCCCGCTCGAGGCTCTTTTCAGCCACTTTGCCGGTAAGGTTCTTCGGCCGCAGGTCGACCAACATCAAATGGGTGTCGGTGCCGCCGGACACGATGTCGAGGCCGCCCTCGGACAAGGTGGCGGCAAGCGCGCGGGCGTTGTCCACGACCGCTTGCGCATAGGACCGGAATTCGGGCTTCAACGCTTCGGCGAAAGCCACGGCCTTGCCGGCGATCATGTGCATCAGCGGCCCGCCTTGCGTGCCCGGGAAAATAGCGGAATTGATCTTTTTCCCGAGGTCGGCGTCGTTCGACAGGATCATGCCGCCGCGCGCGCCGCGCAGGGTCTTGTGCGTGGTCGTGGTAACGACATGGGCATGGGACAGCGGGCTCGGATGAACGCCCGCCGCGACCAAGCCCGCAAAATGCGCCATGTCGACCATGAAATACGCCCCGACCGCGTCGGCGATGGCCCGGAAGCGAGGAAAATCGATGACACGCGGATACGCCGACCCGCCGGCCACGATGAGCGCGGGTTTGTGCTCGTGCGCGAGGCTTTCCACTTCATCGAAATCGATCAGCGCATCTTGACGGCGCACGCCGTATTGCACCGCGTTGAACCACTTACCCGATTGATTAGGCGGCGCGCCATGCGTCAGGTGCCCGCCGGCGGCAAGCGACATCCCCATCAAGGTATCGCCCGGCTTCAACAGCGCCATGTAGACCGCTCCATTGGCCTGCGCGCCCGAATGCGGCTGCACGTTCACGTACTCGCAGCCAAACAGTGTCTTCGCGCGATCGATGGCAAGTTGCTCGGCAATGTCGACGAACTCACAACCGCCATAGTAGCGACGGCCCGGATATCCTTCGGCATACTTATTGGTGAGCACGGACCCGATCGCCTGGAGCACCGCCCGGCTGACGATATTTTCCGAGGCGATTAATTCGATCTGATCCTGCTGGCGACCGAGTTCGCCACGAATCGCCCGGTCGATGTCCGGATCGGTATCGGCAATATCCTTGGTAAAAAACGAATCGAAATCCCCAAGTACGGGAGCGATATTTTCGGCCATGTGTTCCTACTCTGAGAAAGTGTCAATCCCCGTGCCGCCGTGTTCCGGCGTCACGACATCTTATCCACGCGCCGCTGGTGCCGTCCGCCTTCGAACGCGGTATCGAGGAAGACCCGCAGGCAGTCGCCCGCCGTTTCCACCCCGGTCGTCCGCGCACCCAGCGCCAGGACGTTGGCATCGTTATGCTGTCGGCTGAGCCGGGCATCCGTCGTGTCGCGGCATACCGCCGCCCGCACGTGAGGATGACGATTTGCGGCAATCGAAATGCCGATCCCCGTCCCGCATACCAAGACCCCGCGAGACGCCCTCCCATCCTTGAGAGCTGCGGCCAACGCGTCCGCAAAATCGGGATAATCCACCGACTCCGCGCCGTCCGTGCCCAGGTCGAGAGCGCGGCATCCAAGTTCGCCCAGCAACTCTATCAGCACGGCTTTCAACGCCACGCCAGCGTGGTCGGCAGCGATGGCGATACTCTCTTGCGCCATGGCGTCTCAGCTCCTGAAAATCTCTCTCGGACGACCTAATTGCCGTCCCGATTTCGAATACCATATGTCGGGGCTGCATTCCAGCGCGACACAAGGTATCGCCGATGCCCCCAGCGGTCGTGATGAGGACACAATTCAGATCCAAGTCTTGAGCAAGGGAAAACAAGACAAAAAAGCCAAAAACTACCCATAAGGAGCAGCCTGTTTGTCCAATCGGACTTCATATTGTGTTAACATTTATTAATTTCTCTAGATATTGTGTTAACTTTTTGGGCATTTGTTAATATTTATTCAAATTAGGTAGCTCTAAAATTATTAATATTAACGTTTTTCAAATGGAAATTGACAGTTATATGGATATTATGTAGAAATACTTTCAATAATCTGATCCGAAGAGGCTTCCGATAAATGACAAAGAATGCTGGGGAGACTACAGCCTCGTCCGAGGAAATTCTTAAGATGACCGCCGATGTCGTTGCCGCATATCTCGGCAACAACACGCTTCCGGCCACAGAGATTCCGTCGGTCATCAATACAGTTTATGGCTCATTGCGTAATTTAGACGGCATCCTTACGAACGGCAGCGCCCGGCCGCCCAAGGCACCGGTGCCCATTCGCAAATCGATTACTCCTGACTACATCGTCTGCCTGGAAGACGGCAAAAAGCTCAAAATGCTGAAGCGCCACTTGCGCACCGTCTATGGCATGACGCCTGAAGAATACCGTGCCAAATGGGGTCTTCCCTCGGACTATCCGATGGTCGCGCCAAATTATTCACGGCAACGCTCGGCATTCGCTAAAAAGATCGGGCTAGGCCGCACCCCGGCTAGGAGCAAAAGAAAAAACGCCGCCTAAATCAAAGCGCGGCAACTTGGCACAGAACTGGCCGGTCTTATTTTAAGACCGGCCGAGTTTTTTGTGGCTACCGCGGATCGCCGTCATCGGCCATGCCGCGTTTCTCCATGACATAGTGCAGTTTGCGGATCACCGCCTGCCGCAAGGCGTTCTCGCCACGCCGCGGGTCGCCGACGATCGACACCTCGATGCCGGTCCGCGTATCGACCGCGGAGACCTTCACGTATCGGCCATCCCGGATCATTTCGATGATGATGCCGTGTTCCCGAAGATCCATCTGCTTTCCAAATCCATCCACCACGGCGCGCCGCGGCATGATCGCGATATTATGCCCTGTCGGCGGTGCCGCCACGACGCTATATAAACTGCAATTGCGCGTCGCGACGAGTATGACGAGAAAAAGGGGAACACAACCATGACCCAGTCCCACCCGAAAGGCGGAACCGGCTCCGAAAAACGGCCGTCGCAGCCGCGCGCCGTGTTTCAGTGGGACGACCCGTTCCTGCTCGAAGATCAATTCGACGAGGACGAACGCCTGATCCGCGACACCGCGCGACAGTTCGCGCAGGAACAATTGATGCCCCGCATTCTCGAGGCGCATCGCCACGAACGCTTCGACCGCGAGGTGATGAACGAATTCGGGGCGCTCGGCTTTCTCGGCCCGACGATCGAAGGCTATGGCTGCGCCGGCGTCAGCTATACGAGCTACGGCATCATTTCACGCGAGATCGAACGCGTCGACAGCGCCTTTCGATCCGCCATGAGCGTGCAATCGTCGCTCGTGATGTATCCGATCTTCACCTATGGCAGCGAAGAGCAGCGGCAGAAATACCTGCCGAAACTCGCGACCGGAGAATTTGTCGGCTGCTTCGGCCTGACCGAACCGGACCATGGGTCCGACCCCGGGGGCATGAAGACACGCGCGGACAAGGCGGACGGTGGATACGTCATGAACGGCGCCAAGATGTGGATCACCAACGCGCCGATCGCCGATGTCTGCCTCGTCTGGGCCAAGACCGAAGACGGCGTAATCCGGGGCTTCCTGGTCGACCGCGACAGCAAGGGCCTTACCACGCCGAAGATCGAGGGCAAGTTCTCGATGCGTGCCTCGCTGACCGGCGAGGTGGTGCTCGACGATGTCTTCGTGCCGGAAGAAAACATGCTGCCGAATGTAAAAGGACTGGCCGGCCCGTTCGGCTGCCTCAACCGGGCCCGCCTTGCGATTTCCTGGGGTGCGCTTGGCGCGGCGGAATTCTGCTGGCACGCGGCCCGGCAATACACGATCGACCGGATCCAATTCGGCCGACCGCTCGCGGCGACACAGCTGGTGCAAAAGAAGCTGGCCGACATGCAGACGGAGATTTCAATCGGGCTGCAGGGGTGCCTGCGCGCGGCGCGGCTGATGGACCAGGGCAAGGCGGCGCCCGAGCTGGTGTCGCTGGTCAAACGCAACTCGACCGGCAAGGCGCTCGACATTGCGCGAGTCGCCCGCGATATGCATGGCGGCAACGGCATCGTCGACGAGTTCCATGTGATCCGCCATTTGATGAACCTGGAAACCGTCAACACCTATGAGGGCACGCACGACGTTCACGCGCTGATCCTGGGCCGCGCGCAGACAGGCATCCAAGCGTTTACCGGATGACCGGCGAGCCCGTGGCGCGCGGGCCGGTGTCGCTGAAAGTCGCTTTCTGGCTGATCGGCCTCACCTGCGCCTGGGGCGCCGGCTGGCCGGTGATGAAAATCGCCGTGGCCGAACTGCCCATCTTCACCTTCCGGGCGATCACCGGCTGGGGCGGCGGCGTCCTCATGCTGGCGCTGGTCGTCGCAAGAGGCCTCCCGGCGCTGCCGCAACGCGGCGAATGGCGACTGACGGCCATCGCCGCGCTTTTCAACGTCACCGGCTGGTTCTACTTCACCGCCGTTGCGCTCACCTTATTGCCCGCCGGCCGTTCCGTGGTTCTAGGCTACACGATGCCGCTGTGGTCGATCCTGGCCGCGCGGGTCCTGGTGGGCGACCCGATAACGCCGGCCAAGATCGTGGGCCTGCTGTTCGGCATGGCCGCCGTCGGCGTTTTGATCGGCGACGACCTGTTGCGGCTCGGCCAGGCGCCGCTTGGCGTCCTCGCCGTGCTGGCCGCCGCCGCCAGCTGGGGCATCGGCACGGTCATTCAAAAACGTCAGTGGCAGACGCCGGTGCTGACCCTGATCGCCTGGCAGTTGCTGATCGGCGGCACGCCGATGGCGTTGCTTGCGATCCTGAATGACACGGCGCCGTTTGCCCGGCTGACCGGCGCCGGCGTGGCGTCGGTGCTGTATGTGCTGCTGATCGCCTGCCTGTTCGGCTATTGGGCCTGGTTCAATATCGTCGAGCGCGTGCCGATGGCGGTCGCCTCGCTGGCGGTCCTGCCGGTTCCGCTGGTTGGCGTGGTGACCAGCGCATTGCTGCTGGGCGAGGCCGTCGGCTGGCCCGAGGTCGGCGCGCTGATCCTCATCACCGCGTCGATGGCGACAGTGATGCCCCTGCCGCGCCTGAAATTCCGGTCACGCTAACCGCCGCCGTTTCGCGCCACCTGCATGATACCGTCCCCAGTTTCGCCTGGTGAGGTCGCGCTTTACGCTCTCAGGCCGCTTGCTGCAGAGCGTGCAGCTGGCGTGCGATGAATGCCTTGACCATTTCGTGCGCGCGATCGGTGTCGGGCCCGGGTTCGAGCACCCACAAATGACCGCAGCCCTCGAAGACCGCGACGTCGCACTCGCCGCCGGCGGCGCGGTAGGTTTCGCCGAATTTCTCCTGAAATGCCGGCAGGACGTTGTCATCGTCTCCGCCTTGCATGACCAGCATCGGCGGCAATTCAACCGACTCTCCGCGCTCGAGGATCATTTGCGGGTTGCCTTCTTCGACGTCACTGAAGGGATTGAAATACACGTGGTGGCGATCCGCCATCTCCTGGCGCCCCTTGGCGAGCGCGTTGTTGTAGCGCGCCAACGGATCGCTGATCGGCGAGCGCGTCGCCACGTAATGGATGCGCGCGTCAATCTCCGGGTGCCCTTCCAACGGCAGGGCGTTGTAGCGCGGGTCTTGCGGCCGCATGCCGAGCAGCTGTGCCACGTGGCCGCCGCTGGAACTGCCAAGCAAGCCCATCGTCGACGGATCGCCATTCCAGCCGGGCGCTTTCATCTTCAGCCAGCGAATGCCGTAGTTCGCGTCCTGCACCGAGGCCGGGTACGGCGCTTCGCCGCCGAGGCGAAGATCGACGGACACCGTCAGGAGCCCACTGCGCGCCATGGCCTCGGCCATCGCCACATTGGCCATGCGATCCTTGAACGTCCAGGCGCCGCCGTGCAGGTCGAGCAGCACCGGAAACGGCCCCTCGCCGACCGGCTGATAGATCCGGGCGAGCAGCATGCGCGTGGGGACCTCCCGGAAGTCCTCTTCCCAAATCTTGATCTCGTAATTTGCATTTGGATCGTAGTTGGCTGTCATCGGGCCGGTTCCTTATCTTCTCTTCCGCCGAATATTGCTTGTGCGTCGTCAGAGTTTTTCCGACGGTTTGACGTTCAGTTCAGGAGAGTGTCTGGCTCCTTGGCTTGATGTTAAGCGGCCATGGCTCGGCGATGCAAACGCCGTCTGTTTTCCAAGGTCGCATGGTTGATTTTCTCTCGTTCAGTGAGGATCGTCTGGCTCCGTCCGAGATAAACATCCTCCGGAACATGGGCGGAAAATGGGGACAGTATATCGTTTCACCGCGGCGTCCTCTCGCCGTAGCGGAATGAGCCGGTGCCAATAGCCGAATCGTCGTTCCGCGCCACCCCCATCAAATTATCGTACAGCCACCGCGCCTAAAACCCCGGCGACGCTAATCCACCTCGCCTCGCGCCACCCCCATCAAATTATCGTAAAGCCGCCGCGCCGCCGCGTTGAGACTGGGCAATGCCGCCGCCGCCTCGGCCTCGAAGCGGGCCAGCGCTCCCTCGCCCATCGCACGCTCGAGCGCTTCTTCGTAGGCCGGCACGCAGCCCCAGTCCGGCACCGTGGCCGCGGTCGCCTCGACGTGAAACTGCAGGCCATAGGCCCGTTCGCCGACACGGATCGCCTGAACGGCACAGAGCGGCGACTGCGCAAGGACCACCGCGCCGGACGGCGGCTCCACGACTTCGGCGCCGTGCCATTGCAGGGACAGCGGTACGTCGGGAAAGCGGATCGGCGCGCCCCGCCCCGGTCAGGTTCACCGGCATCACGCCGATCTCGGGCTGCGCCGACGGCGCCACCGTTCCGCCAAGCGCGGCGGCCAGGAGCTGATGGCCGAGGCAGATACCGAGAAAGGGCTTCCCCGTCGCCAACCATTCGGCAATCGCGGCTTTCTCATCGGCCAGCCAGGGATGGACATCTTCTTCCCAGACATCCATCGGGCCGCCCAGGGACCACAGCATGTCATACCCGTCGAGTGGCGGGATCGGTGCCCCCTCGTCCAGCTCCGCCGTATCCCAGGCAACTCCATCTTCCGCCAGGAAATCGCGAAAAATACCCGGGTGTTCGACCGACAGATGTTGCAGAACGAGAATACGCATGGTGTCCGCACAGCATAGCAAGCGACGCCGGCGACCGGGCAACAAAAAAGGCCGCCATTGTCATGCCATGGCGGCCTGTCGGACTTGCCCGAGGGTCGTACTAGAGCGGCGGGCCGCCATAGGCGCCGGGGCTGCCCCAGAACCGTTCCAGCCGGCGCAGCACCGTATTCGCGGATTGCAGCTCCGTGCCGTTCATCGTGTCGGTGCCCATTACATCGGCATGACGGCGGAACATCTCATCCATGCTGTTCCACAAGGTCAAACCCTTGTCGGAAGCGCGGACGCGCACCGACCGCTTGTCATGGGTCGAGCGTTCCTGGACCAGATACTCGTTCTCTACCATCTTGCGAACGTTGTAGGACACGTTCGAGCCAAGGTAATAACCGCGGTTGGTCAACTCACCGACGGTCAGTTCGTCCTTGCCGATGTTATAGAGAATAAGTGCTTGAATATTATTAATATCCTGAACGCCGAGTCGGTCGAGTTCGCCTTTGACGACCTCGAGAAATTGGCGATGCAGTCGCTCAATCAAATTGATCGAGTTCAAATAATCATTAATCACTGGCCTGTCTCGCGATACCTGTTTTTGATGGCCGCCATGACGAAAGGCGGCATGACGGATATAGTTAATTTTCGCAACAAACCAAGTTTTAAGCGTATAATCCTAACAAATACTTAAAACTAGCCGCTAATTTTCCCTTCTCCCCGAAGCAGTCTGATGATCCCGGAAAAGTCGCTTGCGTCGCCGCCGGCCCGCGACATCAATCCGTACAGCGCCGCCGCCGCCGCCCCCAGCGGCGTCGCCACGCCGAAATCCTGCGCCGCCGCCTGGCTTAGTTTCATGTCCTTGAGCATCATCGCCGCGGTGAAGCCCGCCTGGTAGTCCCGGTTGGCCGGCGATGCCGGGACGGGCCCCGGCACCGGGCAGTAGCTGGTCAGGGACCAGCATTGCCCCGAGGCCGTGCTGGCGACGTCGAACAGCTTCTGGGCATCGAGGCCGAGCTTCTCGGCCAGCAGGAAGCCCTCGCAGACCGAAATCATCTGAATGCCGAGCATCATGTTGTTGCACATCTTCGCGGCCTGCCCGTTGCCCGGCCCGCCGGCGTGGATGATGTTCTTTCCCATGGCGTCCAGGATCGGTTGCGCCCGCGCGAACGCAGCGTCGGGTCCACCCACCATGATCGTCAGCGTCGCCGCCTCCGCCCCGCCGACCCCGCCGGAGACCGGCCCGTCGATCATGTCGTGCCCGGCCTCATGCGCCGCGGCGCTGACGCCCCGGCTGGTTTCCACATCGGCGGTGGTGCAGTCGATCAGCAGCGTGCCCTTGGCCGCGCTCTCGATCACCTTGCCCGCCCCCAGATAAACATCGCGCACTTGCGGACCGGCGGGCAGCATGGTGATCACCGCATCGACCCCGGCCGCGGCCGCCTCGACGCTCTCCGCCGCTGTCGCGCCCGCCGCAACGGCCGCCTCGACCAAACCGTCGGCGAGATCGAATACCTTCAGCGTGTGTCCCTCTTTCAGAAGGTTCCGGGCCATCGGGCCGCCCATATTGCCGAGACCGATGAATCCGATTGCGCTCATGATGGTTCTCCCTGATCTAGACGCCCGATTTCTGCCGCGCGTTGTCCGCCGCAGGTTACATCCGCATCGGCAAACAGCGCAAAGCATTCGACATCGGGAAGGCGACCCGTTGCCGGCCCCTTGCCCCGACCGGCACCGTGCGCGAAAATCGTGCCGGCGGATTTCCGGCCCGCCGACATACGTCAGACGCCGCGCTTAGAGGTGCCCGGAATTGCGCCACCGGAATACAGGGAGAAGCCCATGCCCGACCTTGAAATCCGTTCCAGCGGCGACGCCATCGGCGCCGAGATCACCGGCGCAGACCTGACCACCCCGGTCTCCGACAGCCAATTCGCCGAGATCACGGAAACGCTCAACCGCTATGCCGTGGTCGTCATCCGCGACCAGACGCTGACCCCGGCACAGCTCGCCGCGTTCGCCCGGCGCTTCGGCACGCCGCAGGTCAACGTGCGGGCCGAGGCCAACAGCGACGAGACGCCGGAGGTCTTCTGGGTCTCCAACGTGACGAAGGACGGCAAGCCGCTCGGCTCGCACGACGCCGGCCGCTATTGGCATTCCGATTTGTGCTACCTGGAAAAGCCCAGTTCGGTGACGCTGCTGAACGCGGTGGAGGTGCCCGAACAAGATGGCGTGATCTATGGCGACACCCTGTTCGCCGGCGCCGCCGCGGCCTATGACGCGCTGCCCGGCGACATCAAACAGCGGCTCGAAGGCCGCCGCGCCGCCAACGGCTACCGCTACATGTGGAACATGAAGGCGCGCGAATTCGGCAAGCGCCCGGTGCTCAGCGAGAAAGAGTTGGAGAAATATCCGCCCGACGCGCTCCACCCGGTGGTTCGCACCCACCCGGTAACCGGCCGCAAGGGCCTCTATATCTGCGAAGGATACACACACCAAATCGTCGATATTCCGGATGAGGAAAGCGACGAGCTATTGCGCTTGTTGTTCGAGCACGTGGTCAAGCCGGAATTTATCTACCGCCACAAATGGCGGCTCGGCGATCTGCTGCTGTGGGACAACTGCGCCGTGCAGCACAAAGCGGTCTTCGACTACGAACCGCCGATGCGCCGGGTCATGCAGCGCTGCACCATCGAGGGAACGGTGCCGTTCTAGGGCGCCTGCTGATAGCAGATTTTATTCCGTTGGCACCCCCACCCTAACCCTCCCCCTTGACGGGGGAGGGTTAGGGTGGGGGTGAAGCGTTGTGCCA
>CAYYBI010000347.1:0-15821 GCA_964469835.1 uncultured Rhodospirillaceae bacterium | reverse complement strand
ATGTCCGCCGGTGCCGGTCTTGGCGCCCTGTCCGCCCTTGAAATGGAAGGCTTGGACCACGGACAGCTTGTCCCAGGAAAAGCCGAACCGGCCCGATGCCAATTCATAGAAATAGCGCGAATTCGCCTGCTGCTCTTCCGGCAGCATCCCGCCTTCGCCTGAGCAGATGCCGGTACCTGCCAGCTCCGCTCCTTTGGAAAGCGCGACTTTTGCGGGTTCGGACAGCGCGCCGTAGCTCATGTCGGAAACGAAGAGCGGAATCTCCAGGCGAAGCGGTTTTTGCGCATTCGGGCCAATGACCACGTCGGTTTCCACCGGCGCGTCGTCGAGCAGCGGCGCCTTGTGAAGCTGCGCCGTGATGACCTGAATGTCGTCCCAGCTCGGCAATTCCTGACGCGGCACGCCCATCGCGGTGACCACGCCGTGGTGCCCGGTTTTGGACAGCCCGTCTTTGGCATAGCCCTGGATGAGTTTGACGTGCGGTTCTTCCGGCGCGCCATGGACGTCGTCATACAGGCCTAGATAGGCGTCCCGGTCATAGGGCTGCGGATGATCGACCGCCCAGTTTGCGATCTCATCTTCATCAACGAGCACCTCGCCGTCCTCGATCCAGGAGGAAAACTTTTCAAGCACTTCGTTGTTGCTGTATGCGGAAACGCCGGTGTCCAGCCGATAATCCCAATCGTGCAGTCCGCAGATCAGGTCGTCGCCCCGGACGAAGCCGTCCGCGAGCAAGGCGCCGCGATGCAGGCAGCGGCCGTACATGACGGAGACCGTGTCATCGAAGCGGACAACCACGAGGTCGACATCGGCGACCAGGGCGTAGGCGGGCTCGCGATCCTTCAGATCGTCCCACCGCGTAACGGCAATTTTCTTCATTTGATTTCCTATCACTTGGCTGTTGATGGGGATGACATCTTGTGGCGCACCGGCATTTCGGTGACCGGTTTTGATTCTTCGCATTCGCCGCGCGCGGTGACGAACTTGCTGTAGGCGGCGGCCAGTGGCGCGGCGGAAACGCCATGCGACACTACGCTCAACAGAACGGTCAGAACGACGCAAGTCAGGATTTGTTCCGCGCCCGGGATCGGATGCTTTTCCAGGATCAATAGCGCAAACAGAATAGATGCGAGCCCGCGCGGCCCGAACCATCCGAGGAACAACCGACTCGGGCCCGACAGGCCCGTCCCGATCAACGAGAGTTGGACGGGAACGATTCGAATGAGCGTGAGGGAAATGACCGCATACAGCAGCGTTTCACCGGTGAAGCCGGCAATTGCGGCCGGCACCATCGCCGTACCGAAAATGAGAAACGTCACGAGGGTCAGGATTTGCCCCTCGGTTTCCATGAATTCGAGCAGGAAGGCACATTTCCCCCCGACCTTCGCACCGAACATGAGCCCGCTGGCGAAGGCCGCGATAAAGCCGTTGCCGCCGATCAGCTCGGCGGCGGCAAATGCCAGCGCCGCAACCGACAGGATGGCGATCCCTTCGAAGGATGGCGTCGTCCAATTGCGGATACTCGCCTTGTCGATGAGAACTGCACCGATGTAACCGATGGCGATCCCGGCCGCCGGTCCCAACGTGACTTGCAGCAGCGCAAATTTGGCGAGGTCGGCGGCGCCGGAGGCGGCGTCCGTCGGGGCTCCCGCCCAAATCGCGAAAATCAGCACGAAGGGCAAGGCAATCCCATCGTTCAGTCCGCTCTCAACATTCAGGGCCTGGCGAATGCGTACCGGGACAACCGGATTGGATACCACGGACTGGCCGAGCGCCGCGTCGGTCGGCGCGAGGATCGCGGCGAGCAAAAACGCCAACGCCCAGGACATGTCGCGAAAGAGGAGGAGGGCGGCAAGCGCTCCAAGGGCAATGATCAGCGGCATGCCGATCAGCAGCATGCGCTGCGGCAGGTTGTGATCCGCGATCAGGCGTTTCAGGTCGATTCGCGACGCGTCGGAAAACAGCACCAGCACCAGGGTAATTTCCGCCAGGATGTGGATCGATCCGTGCGACGGTGTCAGCGCGACGATGCCGAGGCCGCCGGAACCGATGGCCCAGCCAAAGGCGACGATGAAGATGGGAAGGGTAAGGATCGATCCCTCGAGGCGTTTCGACAATAAAGCGAACGCCAGCGCGGCGGCGGCGACAATCGCTAGTCCCTCCAGCCCCATGCGCTTTCTCCATTCAAGTTTGCCGGGCGTGGCCGGTTGCAACGGACCTGGAATAGATGCACTACAAACAGCGAAGGTTACATCTTTTCCGCATTCGACTGGAACGCCGCGTGAGCGAGGCCCGTAAAAAACAACTCACGGACGCCAGTGACGACGAACTCATCGATCGCGTTCTGGTGCGCAATGAGTCCGCGGCCGAAGCGTTGGTTCGCCGGCACGGTGGGTGGATGCTGCAGGTTGCGCTGCGCCTCACCCGGGACCGGGCTCTGGCTGAAGATTGCGTCCAGGACGCGTTCGCCAATGCGTTTTCCCGGTTGCCGAGTTTCGAGCGGCGGTCCAGTTTCAAGACTTGGCTGAACCGGATTGTCGTCAACGCCGCGCTCATGAAATTGCGTCGCCGGCGCGCCCGGAAGGAGAGCGATCTCGAACCGCTCTTGCCGAGTTTCGATGTCGATGAATGCCGAATTGAGGAACCATGGCGGCGGATTTTGACGCCGGAACAGATTGTCGGATCCGAACGCTTGCGCTCCCTGGTGTTGCAAAAAGTAGACGAATTGCCGGAGAGTTACAGGAATGTCTTGCTGCTACGCGATATCGAAGAAATGACGACCGCGGAAGTTGCCGAGACGCTCGGCATGTCGTCGGTCAATGTGAAGGTCCGCCTTCACCGTGCGCGCGCCGCCTTGAAACGGTTGCTTGAACCGCTCATGAGGGGAGAGGGGCAATGACCACGTCGTTGACGTCCAGAATGATGCGAAAAACCAAAGGGCTCATGTTTCGGAACATCCCGATGATGATCAATTGCCGGGAGTTCGAGAATTTCATGATCGATTACATCGAAGGGTCGTTGCCGAAACAGCAACGGCGCATCTTCGAGTTTCATCTTAAGCTTTGCCGCGAATGCCGTGATTATCTTGCGGCATATCGGCGGACGATCGAAGTGTCCAAGCGTGTTTTCGACGACGCGGACGTTCCGGTGCCGGATGACGTTCCGGAAGATCTGCTGCGGGCGATCCTTGATGCGCGAGCGCGTTGAGAAGTGAAAACATGCTTGGCCTGTAACCTTGCCGTCGGTTGCCGCATCTAATCTGGGGATCGCGAAATTCATTGGATGGGGGTCGAGTTAGTGGATACGCCGCAGGAAATTGTCTGGCATCGGGTAGCAGATATAGACGAGGTTTCGGAGGGGCGCGCAAAAGCGGTGGCCGCCGGTACGAAGTCGGTCGCGATCGTTCATTTTGACGGTCAGTACGCAGCAATGGAAAACCATTGCCCCCATCAGGGCGGTCCGCTGGGTGAGGGATCGATCGAAACCGGCATCGACGGCAAATGCTGGTTGCGCTGTCCATGGCATGGTTGGGATTTTGACCCGCTCACCGGTAAGCCGCCAGGTGGTCACGAAGATTCCGGCCAGGAGATGTATCCGATCGAGGCGCGCGACGACGGGATTTATGTCGGAGTCGCCGCCGAACCGGCGCACGCCGCGACCGTCACCGATGTCATGGCGAAGACGATGGTCAATTGGGGGGTGCGGCGTGTCTTTGGTATGGTCGGTCACTCGAATCTGGGTTTGGCCGACGCGTTGCGTCGGCAGGAGGCGGACGGCAATCTCGGCTATATCGGCATTCGCCATGAAGGCGCCGCGGCTTTTGCCGCTTCGGGCTATGGCAAGCTGACCGGCCGCCCGGCCGCATGCCTGACGATTGCCGGGCCGGGCGCGACCAATCTGATGACCGGGTTGTGGGACGCGAAGGTCGACCGGGCGCCGGTGCTGGCGCTCACGGGTCAGGTCGACGTACAGGTTTTCGGTCCCGGCGCGTTCCAGGAAATCGATCTCTCATCCGCCTTCGAGGCGGTTTCGCGATTTTCGCAGACGGTGCTGCACACCTCGCGCCACGCGGAGCTTATGTCGCTCGCGTGCAAGAGCGCGCTGGTCGATCGGGACGTCGCGCATCTCATTTTTCCGGACGACGTGCAGACGCTGCCCGCGGAGGCCTCCGCGAAACCCGCGGGGCCGGAAGGGCGACTCGGCGATAGGCATGTTTCACCATCCGCGGACGCGGTTAAACAGGCTGTGAAATTGATCGTACCGGCCAACCGGCCGATCCTCATCGTCGGTTACGGCGCACGGGAGGCGATGCCGGCGATCATCAAGCTGGCCGAACGCCTCAAGGCGCCGATCCTGACCACGTTCAAGGCGAAAGGCTTCATCCCGGACACGCATCCCAACGCCTGCGGCGTCCTCGGCCGGTCCGGCACCCCGATCGCAAGCTGGTTCATGAATGAGTGCGACCTCATCATCGCCCTCGGCACATCTTTCTCGAACCATACGGGGATCGAGAAATCGAAACCGATCATCCAGGTTGACTTCGATCCGATGCATCTAGGCAAGTTTCACGCGGTAACCCTGCCGGTGCTTGGTGAGGTGGGTTGTGCCGTTGACGCGTTTGTATCCGCATTGCCCGCCAAGCTTGCCGCGGTCGATCAGCTGCCCGATGTCGCGGCGCGCTGGCAGGAATGGCGGGACGAAAAGGCAGGTCGGGCGAAGGAAGGCGGCGAGGGCGGCTTGTCCGCCGCAGCCGTGTTTGCCGCCCTGACCGAGGTTGCGCCGAGCGACGCGATCATGCCGGTGGATGTCGGCAACAACACCTATTCCTTTGGCCGCTATTTCGAGACCTGCGGTCAAGCCGTTCTCATGTCGGGCTATTTGGGGTCGATCGGCTTCGCCTTTCCAGCGGCGATGGGCGCCTGGGCGGCGACGCAGGATTTCGACGAATTCGCGGGCCGGAAAGTCATCTCCATTTCGGGCGACGGCGGGTTCGGCCAATACGCGATGGAATTCACCACCGCGGTCAAATACGGCATGAACATTACCCATGTGCTGCTCAACAACAGCGAGCTCGGCAAGATATCCAAGGAACAGCGTGCGGGCGAATGGCCGGTCTGGCAAACCGATCTCCACAACCCGTCCTTTGCCGCCTTCGCCAAGCTCTGTGGCGGCAACGGATACAAGGTCACCGATGCCGATCAGCTGCTTCCCGTACTCGAGGAAGCGATTGCAAAGCCGGGCCCGTCGCTCGTTGAAATCATCACGGATGCGGAGCTGGTTTAGGCCGACCCGCGGCATAGATACCATAATCAAAGGATTGTTATGGCAGAGATCGACCAGATTCGTTCAGCCGCGCCTGCGGCACTGACGGCGGCGCGATTCATGACGCACAAATCCGTGCAATTGGTGAGTATGGCCGCGCGGGTGAACCTCGATGCAAAGGATGACGACAGACATGCAAATCTCGGGTGGCACCGGGGCTTCAATGGGTTTCTCTCGCATCCCATCGGAAAGAGCGAAAAGAGCGTCGAAGTGGTGCTGATTCCCAGTCAGTTCGAATTGGCGATATATCGGGGCGCCGACCGTCTCGCATCCTTGGCGCTGGAAGGCGTTGCGGCCGGCGATGCAGACGCATGGCTTGACGCGCAGCTTGAGAAATTGGCCTTGAAGCCGGTGTCCGGCCAATCTCCATCCTATGAAATGCCTCCGGAAACCGACGCAATTGAGACCTATTCCATGGAGGGCCAGGCCGAAAATTTCGCGGCGTTGTCCGCCTGGTTCTCGCTCTCAGCGGCAATCCTTTCGGAATTCGCGGGCCGGAATTCGGATTTGTCGCCGAGCCCGGTTCGGTGCTGGCCGCATCACTATGATCTGGCGACGGAGGTGAATTTCAAAGGAGCGGGCGCGGGGCCCGCTGCCACCATCGGAATCGGATTCTCGCCGGGTGATGAGCACTATGCCGAACCGTATTTCTACATAAGTCCCTGGTCGCCGATCGATATGAAGGAATTGCCGAATCCGGCGGTGACCGGCCATTGGCACACGGACGGGTTCGTCGGCATCGTCGCCACCGCCACCGAGGCCCTGTCGCTTGCCGACATGCGGTCCGACCTGCCTGCATTTGTCGAGGACGCCTTTCGGATTTGCCGGGAAAAGCTGGGCGTTTGATCCGGCGGCGCTCGCCCGCTAGAGCAAATTCCGAGCGAACCGAAACGGTTTGCGACGACGCATTTGCGTAAAAACAAAGAGATAGACCATTTCACTTGAGTCAATTTAAACAAGAAATGGTCTAGCCCGCCTTGCGGGAGGTCGGTCCCGGCCGCCGCAGCTTGAGCTTCTCCTCGGCGACCTTGTAGACGTCGAGGCCTGTGATGCTGGCGATTTCCTCGACCGGGAGCGAGGTTTCCTGGAGCAGCACACGGGCGTGCTGATGGGGCTCCATGCGGCGCTTGCTGCGGGTCGTGCGCCATTCGCGCACCGCGCGGGGCCGGCTTTTCTTTGGCGTGTCGATCTGCAGGCCGCGTGATTTCGCCTGTTCCATCGCCTCGGCGATCCGCGCCTTGTCGAGCTGGATCTGATAGTCCATCAAATGCACCACCCGCGACAGGTCGCGCATCGGTGAGACGCCCGGGCTGCGCTCGACGAATTCCCGGGGCGGCGCCTGAGTGCGGCCGCTCGCGGCTTCCTCGAGGGTCATGCCATGGCGCATGGCGAGCCGCTCGGCTGCCGCGACCGCGTTGTCGCGCTCGCCCTGGTAGGGGCTGCTGTTGGCAAGTTCCAGCAGGTTGCGGAAGCGCTGCTGCTCAACCTCGGTAAAGGGTTTGGTGATCGGCTTTCCCCTTGCGGCGATCCACGCGACGCCGCTGTCATAGCCGACCAAACTACACCAATTTTTCGTCCGGGTGAATTGCCTGATTCATGAAAGTTCACAAACAATTATCGGGCGAATCTTTCATCCGTTGATTTAGGGATCTCCCGTAACCGGTTGCAAAAAATAAGCTAGTCGACGGTCAGCTGCGTCTCGGCGGGTAGGGCCATGTAGTGGCGCGCGATGTCGCGCGGCCGGGTGAGCCAGACCTCGTCCCTGCGGGATCGGATATGCTCCAGGATGCGCCGCAGATGGGCCAGCCGGAAGGGTTGTCCGACGATGAAGCTGTGCAGCGAGATGACGCAGACCGTGCTGTAGCGGGAAGATCCGCGGATATGTTCGTCCAAATGGTCAATCGACATATCGGCGAAGTCGCGCGGCCGGTCGCGGCGATAGACCATGGCCGGCTGGTCGTTGAGCTCGATCGTGTAGGGCACGGCGAGCAGGGGCCCCGCTTTTGTACGCGACCAGAAGGGTTGATCGTCACAGAGGCCCCAGTCGAGCAGATAGGTGTAGCCCGCTTCCTTCAACAGGTCGGGCGTGTTGTCCGACGGCATCAGATAGGGGCTGAGCCAGCCCGCCGGCGGTGCGCCTTCGGCTTCGGCAATGATACGCGTGGCTT
Source organism: uncultured Rhodospirillaceae bacterium (assembly GCA_964469835.1). Lineage (GTDB taxonomy): Bacteria > Pseudomonadota > Alphaproteobacteria > UBA8366 > UBA8366 > JAOTYV01. Next base: position 8,331 of record CAYYBI010000347.1, on the reverse strand, counting down.
CGGCGATCATCGTGCGCTCCTCGTCCTCGCCCATTTCCGATTGCGGCTTGGAGTTGGTCCGGCCATGGCCGATGACCTCGTCGCCGCGCGCACGGAAGGCCGCCATCACATCTGGACAGTGTTCGTAGATGGCGCTGTTGGCGATCACCCCCATGGGGATCTCCATCTCGTCGAACAGGTCAAGCAGGCGCCAAATGCCGACCCGGTTGCCGTATTCCCGCCAGAGGTAGCTGCGGTGGTTGGGCGGTGCGGTGTCGCGGTCCAAATTGACCCCGCCGCCGCCGAATATGAAATGCTCCAGGTTAATGGCGACATGCACGGCGACTCGTTTTCCGTCGGCCCAGCTAAAATCGGGGCGCGCACGGATCGGCGAATACGGAAAGCGGTCGAGCGATGGCAGCATGACGGGTCTCCTCCGGTTGGACCTAGTGTATCGGTGCTTGAGCCCCGACACCTGTATGTCAAACTATAGCAAAGGGAATCCGTGCCTGTTGGCATTGGATTATTTGGGGAGTTTTAAGAGCCGAATGACACGGAAATCTACATTGAATGTCGCCGAGAAGCTGATCGAGGCGCATTTGGTTTCCGGCGAGATGACGCCGGGTGAAGAAATCGGCCTGCGGGTCGACCAGGGGCTGCTGCAGGACGCGCTGGGGACGCTCAGCATGCTGGCGCTTGAGGCGATGGAGGTCGATCGGGTCCGCACCGAGGTGGCGTGCCAGTATGTCGACCACAATCTGCTGCAGACCGACACCAAGGCCGCCGACGACCATCATTTCCTGCGCACCGCCTGCGCCCGTTTCGGGATGTATTTCAGCCCGCCCGGCAACGGCATCAGCCATCCCGTGCAGATGGAACGGCTCGGCAAGCCCGGCAAGCTGCTGTTGGGATCGGACAGTCATAGCTGCGCCGCCGGGTCGCTCGGCATGTTCGGCATGGGCACGGGCAGCATCGAAGTGGCGATGTCGCTGGCGGGCATGCCGGTCTATATCCGCATGCCGCGGATCTGGGGCGTCCGGCTGACCGGGCGGCTGCCGGATTGGGTCAGCGCCAAGGACGTGATCCTGGAGATGCTGCGCCGCCACGGCGTCAAGGGCGGGCTTGGCCGGGTGATCGAGTATAACGGGCCGGGGCTGGACTGCCTGAGCGCAATGGATCGGCACGTCATCGCCAATATGGGTGCGGAACTGGGCGCCACCACGAGCGTCTTTCCCTCCGACGGGGCGACGCGGGATTTCCTCGAGCAGGTCGGCCGCGCAAGTGATTGGACCGAGATTTTGGCCGACGACGGTGCGACCTATGACGATCATGAGGAAATCGATCTATCGTCGCTGGAGCCGCTGATCGCCAAGCCGTCGAGCCCGGGCAATGTGGTGCCGGTGCGCGAGGTGGCGGGCGAGCCGGTCTATCAGGCCTATATCGGGTCCTCGGCCAATCCGGGTTATCGTGACTTCGCGGTCGCCGCGATGATGGTCGCGGGCCGGCAGACCGCGCCCGGCGTCTCCTTCGACATTAACCCGAGTTCGCGCGAAATGCTGGCCAATCTGATGAACGAAGGGCTGCTTGGGAATTTCATACAGGCAGGCGCGCGGTTGCATCAGGCAGGCTGCAACGGCTGTCACGGCATGGGGCAGGCGCCGGCGGCGGGCAAGAATTCGCTGCGCACCACGCCGCGCAACTTTCCCGGCCGGTCGGGCGTCAAGGAAGACCGGGTCTTCCTGTGCAGCCCGGAAACCGCGGCGGCGGCGGCGCTGACCGGCGTCATCACCGATCCGCGCGACCTCGATATGCCGTACCCGCAAGTGCAACCGCCGCAGGATCCGATCCGGCTCGACAAATCCCTGCTGCCGCCGCTGCCGCTGGAGGAAGCACGCAAGGTGGCGATCGAGAAGGGCTCGCACACCGCGTCGCTGCCGCCGATCGACCCGTACCCGGCGCGAGTGGCCGCGCCGGTTCTGATCAAGACCGGTGACGATATTTCCACCGACGCGATTGCACCGGCCGGCCCGCAGGTGCTGCCCTATCGCAGCAACGTGCAGAAGACTGCCGAATTCACCTTCATGCGTGATGATGAAGGCTATGCGGCGCGGGCCATGGCGGTGAAGGACACCACCGGCCACGTGATCCTGGGCGGCGACAATTTCGGCCAGGGGTCGAGCCGCGTGCACGCGGTGCTGTGCCCGCAATTTCTCGGCGCGCGGATCGTGCTGGCCAAGAGCTTCGCGCGCATCTATTGGCAGAATCTGATCAATGCAGGGGTGCTGCCGCTGACATTCGTTGATCCGGCGGATTACGACAGGCTCGACCAGGGCGACGTGATCCAGCTCGACGATCCGCACGGCGCCGTGCAACAGGACGACGACATCGTGTTGACGGTCGGCGGTAAGGAGATCGCGACCCGGCACGGCCTGTCGCCGCGTCAGGTCGAAATTTTGCTGGCGGGCGGGTTGATCAATTGGGGACGCGACAAGCTGCCCCGCGATACCGAAGGAGCCACGGCGGTCGCCTGAGCGGCGGCGGGGACGATAGGCCGATGCTGCTGCCGTTATACGACCGCAACCCGCTTCGCATCATTCCGTTTCAATTCATGACCTTTGCGCTGATTTCGGTCTGCGTCCTGGTCTTCCTGTGGGAGATCAACCTGCCGCCGCTGCTGGCGGAGCGGGCGGCGCTGGTCTACGGCATGATCCCCTCGGTGCTGGTGGGCCCCGACCGGCTCGACCCGGCGCTGGCGCCCATTCCGGCCTCGATGACCTTGCTCACGTCGCTATTCCTGCACGGCGATGTCTGGCACCTGGTGGGCAACATGCTGTTCCTGTGGGTGTTCGGCGACAACATTGAAGACTCGATGGGCCATTGGAAGTTCCTGCTGTTTTTCCTGCTCTGCGGCGCGGCGGGCGGTATCGCCCATGCGGCGATGCTGCCAGAGGTGAAGGTGCCCACGGTGGGGGCGAGCGGCGCGGTCGCCGGTGTGATGGGCGCCTATATCATGCTGCACCCGAAGGTGAAGATCCTGGTGCTGGCGCTCAAGTGGATCCCGCTCTACCTGCCGGCGTATTTCGTGCTGGCGGTATGGATCGGGCTGCAGGTGCTCAATGTCTGGTTAGAACTCGGCGGACAGGTCGCTTGGTGGGCGCATATCGGCGGCTTCGCCGCAGGCGCGCTGCTGATCCTCGTGATGCGCGATCGCCGCGTGCCGCTGTTCGACAAAGGCGTGCCACACTAACACGCTTGCCGAAGGGCTACACCCCGTCCACGAAAATCATGTCGCCTTCGGCGGCGTCGGTGCGGAAGCCGATGATCGCTTGGTAGTCTTCGGAATTATACCAAGTCTTCAGGGTCGCCATGTCCGGGAATTCCAGCACCACCACGCGGTCCGGTTGCCAGTTGCCCTCCATCGGCGTCACGTCGCCGCCGCGCACCAGATACTTGCCGCCGTGCTTGGCGATCGTCGCCGGTACCTCCGCCTGGTACTTTTTGAAGGTCTCCAGATCGTGGATCGAAATCTGCGCGATCAGATATGCCGCCATCGTGCTCCCGCCCTTTGTTGATGTATGTTAGTCGGGAAAAGTCTAGCACCGCGGGCGGCGCCCGCGCCACGCATCAACCGGGAGCTGCCGATGACTATCGATCTCTACACCTGGGCCACGCCGAACGGGCGAAAGGTCTCCGTCATGCTGGAAGAAGTGGGACTGCCCTACAAAGAACATCCGATCAACATCAGCAAGGGCGAGCAGTTCGGCGAGGCGTTCCTGAAGATATCGCCGAACAACCGCATTCCCGCGATCATCGATCCGGACGGACCGGACGGTAAGCCGGTGTCGGTGTTCGAGACCGGGGCGATCCTGATCTATCTGGGGGAGAAGACCGGCAAGTTGATCCCGACCGACGCGCGCAAGCGTATCGCCATGATGGAATGGCTGATGTGGCAGATGGGCGGCTTCGGGCCGATGCTGGGCCAGGTGCACCATTTCCGCGGCATGAAGGAACCCGACGAATACGGCGTTGAGCGCTACACCAAGGAAACGCACCGGTTGTATGGCGTGCTCGACCGGCGGCTTGCGGATAACGAATACGTTGCTGGCGACGAATACACGATCGCTGATGTCGCCATCCTGCCCTGGGCGCACCGCCATCCGCGCCATTCGACGGATTTGAACGACTACCCCAATGTGAAACGCTGGTACGACGCGTTGTGGGAACGGCCGGCCGTCAAGAAAGGCATGCCGACGCTGGGCGGCATCAATATGTAAAATGCGGACGCCGCGCCGGTTGGGGTCAGCTTCCGGCGCCGGCGGCCTTCCAATAGCGTTTGACCTGATCCCACATCAGACCGTCATGGCGGCGTTGCAGGCAGCTGCGCACCGAATAGGCCCCGACTTCGATATGCCGGGTGTTCCAGCACGCGGCAAAGGCCTTTGAGGCCTGCGTCACCTGCGTCGGTGGAGCCTTTGCGAATCCGCCGTCGAGCGCCTGCTGTAACAACCGGTCTCCCGCCGTGCGATCGATTTCAATGACTTCCGGCAGCGCGTTGACCAACCGGTTGAGCACCCGCACGGTCGCGACCGCCGGCCCGGCGGGATCGACAATCTTGGCGCCGAGGTTGCGTAACGGGCCCGCGGCAATCCGCTGATCCTGTTCCGATTGCGGGTTGGAATCGCCTGGCACCGGCACCGGGGTCAGGGTGACGCGACTGCCGATATCAATCGCCGCCTGCCGTGCGCCGAGTGCAGCCAGCGATGACCTGGGCATTTCGATGACAACCGCCGTATGGCTTGAGCGCGCCGCCGTGATGCGAACATGCGCGCCCGCCGGCATCGTCCGGATTCCACCGTCCGGGCCGGTCAGGATCAGCCGCACCGGGCCGTTCCGGGCGACCCGGTAGGCGACGCCCGCGCCGGGCAGGTCGCGCTCCTGCTGCAGGCAATAGGTGCTGAATTCGGCCTTGCAGACGCCGTCGGCACAGGTGAGCGCGACCGGTCCGCCGGTTTCCAGCAACGCCAGCGCCTGCGGGGCGGCAAGGGCGCTGGACAGCGGTGCCCCTAAAAAGACCACGGTGAGTAGGACGATGTAGGTGTGAAGCTGTCGACCCGTCATTCCAATCTCCCAATCCAGATTGCAACTCTCTTAAGTCATGACCGCCAAGTACCCGAATGGTGCGCCTGTTGGCTGAAAGTGTCAACGAAAGCGAGTTCCCGGTCCTGGCGGCGGCGGCCCCGCCTATGACGTCTTCGGTTTGCCGAGCAGCAGGGTCAGGATGATGCCGACGGCCGGGACGATCATCATGATCATGAAGCTGTTCTGGAACCCGACCAGCATCGCCTGGTGGTTCACTTCCAGGTTCAGCGCGGTGAGTCCGCGCAAGGATTCGGTCTGCCAATAGATCGGCAGGCCCGAGCCGTACAGCAGTTCGCGCACCGGGTTGATGAATTCGACGAGGAAATTCCGCGTGCTCTGCGTCGACCGTGTCAGCACGGCAATGATGATGGCGATCGACATTGCGCCGCTCAGGCCCCGGCACAGGTTGAAGAAGGCGGCGGCTTCGGGCCGCAATGTGGGCGCCAGCGTCGAATAGGTGATGGTCGTCAGCGGCACCAGGGTGAAGCCCATGCCCATACCCTGGCCGAAGGAGGCGAACATGACCTGCCAGAACCCGACCTCGGCGCCGAAAAAGGCGACCAGATAGTTCGACGCGATCAGGATGATGAATCCGCCGATCATCATCAGCCGGCTGTCCATGCGCGGCATCAGCCAGCCGGCGGCCGCCATCGAGATGATGGTCGCCAGGCCGCGCGGCGTCATGATCACACCCGCGGTCAGGATCGGGTAGCCGTACACCGCCTGCACCATGATCGGCATGATGACCACGGTGGCGTATTGCGTCGGCCCGGTGATCAGCACCAGCAGGATTCCGGCTACGTAATTCCGATTGCGCAGCAGGGCGAGGTTCAGGAAGGGTTGCTTGGCGAACACCGTATGGACGACGAACATATAGAAGCCCGCCACGGCGACCGCCGCTTCGATGATGATTTCGGCCGAATCGAACCAGTCTTCCCGCTCGCCACGGTTGATCATCAGTTGCAGCGAGCCCACGGCAATCATCAGAAGAATGAACCCTGTGAGGTCGAGGCGGCGGCCGGTCTGGCGAAGCCCTTCGGGCAACAAGGCGAGCAAGATTACGAACCCCACGAGACCGAACGGAAAGATCGAATAAAACGCCCAGCGCCAGCTGTGCAGGTCGGCGAGGTAGCCGCCCAGCATGGGCGCGACCGCGGGGCCGAGCGTCGTCGCGATGCCCCATAGCGCCATCGCCATGCCGTGCTTTTCCGGTGGATAGATATCGAGCATCGCCGATTGCGACAACGGCACCAGGATCGCGCCGCACAGCCCCATGGCGACGCGAAGCACGATCACCTGTTCCAGCGAATCGGCGGCGCCGACCAGCGCCGAGAGCAGGGAATAGACAAGAATGGCGACCAGCAGCATGCGCCGGCGGCCGACATAGCCGGCGAGCCAGCCGGCCATCGGCATAAACATCGCCGCGGTAACCAGATAGGCGGTGGCGACCCAGGCAATCTGATCCTGGGTGGTCGACAGGCTGCCCTGCATCTGGGGCATGACCAGCGCCAGGATGGTGCCGTCGAGGAATTGCAACCCGGTTGCCAGCATGACGCCGATGGTCAGGATAAGACGCCGGCCCGGGGTTATGTGCTCTGCCTTGTCGGAAACCATATTCCACCCTGGAACGACCCGCTCCGGCGGGCGTCTTGCTACGCGGCCCGCGGCCGGCGCGCGGATTAAAGCATGAAACCATCGGCGGTATCCAAAGGAACCGTGCGGTCGGGCCAGGATTTGTCCGGTGCCGGTTGACCGGGCGGCGGCGGCGGGCGCAGACTCCTGCTGCCGCTTGGCGGGCGCCGCCGGGCCGGCGCTGCGATTTCAGCGGATCGAGAAGAATTCATTGTACGGGTCTGATATGATTTTGGGTGGATCGTCCGAAACGTCGTGGAAGGAATGAGTGGATGGCTTTGAATATCAAATCGTTGACGGATGCCTTGGGGGCGGAGATTTCCGGGATCGACCTGGCGGGCGAGATCGACGACGCGACATTTGGTGCGATCGAGAATGCCTTCAACACCCATGGCGTGCTGGTCTTCCGCGACCAGTCGCTCGATCCTGATGTACAGGTGGCGTTTAGCCGGCGCTTCGGGGCGCTCGACGTCCATGTGTTCGATCAATGGAACCATCGCAAGCATCCGGAGATCCTCGTCGTCTCCAACGTCAAGGAAAACGGCCAATATGTCGGCATCCCCGACGCCGGCACCTACTGGCACACCGATCTGTCCTATATGGATGTGCCGAGCCGTGGCTCGATACTGCATGCCATTGAAATCCCGGTGGAGAATGGTGAAGCGCTCGGCGATACGTTGTTCGCCAGCACCGCCGCCGCCTATGACGCGCTGCCCGATCGCCTGAAACGGCGGATCGAGGGAGCGGAGGCTGTCTACAGCCTGGCCCATCGGCACGCCAAGTTGATCGCCGACGGCGATACGAGCGCGATATTGGCGGACGACCACGCGGCGAAAACGCCGGAGGTGGTGCACCGGATCGTGCAGCATCATCCGGTGAACGGCCGGCCCATCGTCTTCGTTAACGAGGGGCATACGGCACGGGTCGTCGGTATGGCGGAGGACGAGGGCAGGGCGCTGCTGGATGAGCTCTGCGCCTTCTGCACCCGGCCGGAATTCGTCTACCGCCACAAATGGCGGGTCGGCGACGTGGTGATGTGGGACAATATCCAGACGCAGCATCTTGCCCTGCACGACTACGACCCGCCGCATCGCCGGTATCTCCACCGCACCACGCTCAGCGGCAGTCCGATCGCCTGAGCCGCCCTCTCAGCCTCGGATCACCGGCCACGATCCATAGCCGGTCCGCTCTCGTCATTGACAGCCGCCGGTGCGCGCGGTACATCGCTGGCCCACCGGCTGCGGCGTTTCCGAATGGAGGGATGGCAGAGCGGTAATGCAGCGGATTGCTAATCCGTCAACGGGTAACACCGTTGCGGGGGATCGATTCCCCCTCCCTCCGCCATATTCCTTCTTAATATTTTGATATATAAACAATAATTATTTACACTTTTGTATACCTACGTATTTACCTACGTTTCTAAAGCGAGTTCCACCCTTCTCATTCTGGTTCGTGAGGTACGAACCGAGCGCAGCGTGTGCTAGCGGCGATCCCGCAATGTTGTCGGTCAGCCGACTCCACCTTTTCAAGGTAGAAATGCAGTTCCAGGCATAAGGCGAGGTAGGCACCCCCCTGACCCCC
>CAYYBI010000346.1:0-12132 GCA_964469835.1 uncultured Rhodospirillaceae bacterium | reverse complement strand
CCAGCACCCGACGGACGGGATCGAGCCAACAGTTCATGGTCTCCGCTCCAATACGAGCACTGCATATCCCGGCGAGGGGAAATTCCAACAGACGCGGATAAGAGCGAGTGCCGCCTGTTGATGTCTGCGTTGCGTCGTGATTTTTCTGTCGTCAACTTATTTGGTTGTGACCGAAAGGATAACATCCTCTGTCGACCCAGAGTCGAAGCCAATCTCCGGTATCACTTCTGCTAAGCGAAACGGCCCCAGGCAGGGTGGAATGCCGTCTTGGCACCTGAGTTATAACCGATCGCCGCCGGGTGTGACGCGATCGCGGTAATGCCCATCTCTTATTGTCGACCCCTATGCGGTTGTGAGAACGTTTCAATATAAGAACAGCATAATTTGGAAAACCGGACGATGCGGCTGTTTGGGCTGATATTCTCTATTGCAGCGGTATTCCTCCTGACCGCGGGGTCGGCCATGGCGGAACGCCGTCTGGCGCTGGTGGTTGGCAATTCGAACTACCGCAACACGCCGAGGCTGGAAAATCCGAAGAATGACGCCCGGGCGATGGCCACGGCGCTCACGCGGCTCGGTTTCGAAGTCATCCGCGGCATCGACCTGAGCAGTGCGGACATGCGCCGCACGGTGCGGAAATTTGCCGGCGCCCTCCAATCCGCCGATGTGGCCCTGTTTTACTACGCCGGGCACGGGCTGCAGGTGAAGGGAGAGAACTATCTGGTGCCGGTTGACGCCAAGATGAAGTCTACGCTCGATCTTGAATTCGAGGCGACCAACCTGCAGGTCGTGATCGATCTGATGGAACGCGAGGCAAAGACCAATATCGTTTTCCTCGACGCCTGCCGTGACAACCCGCTGGCACGCACGCTCGCGCGGAGCCTCGGGGCGAGCCGCTCCAGCACGATCGGCCAAGGACTGGCGCGTATTGATAGCGGCGTCGGCACGCTGATCGCCTATTCCACGGAACCGGGCAATGTGGCGCTGGATGGCGATGGCAAGCACAGCCCCTTCACGGCGGCGCTATTAGGCCATATCGAGACGCCGGGTTTGGAAGTGGGGCGGATGCTGCGGCGGGTACGCAGCAGCGTATTGAAGCAGACCAGAGGCAAACAGGTGCCTTGGGATCATTCATCACTCGTCGGCGATTTCTATTTCAGCGGATCGAAAGAGATCGCGGCCGTAACGCCGCCGCCGCAACGAAAGCCCGCTTCGCCCGCGTTCGATCCGCGGCAAATTGAGTTGGAAATCTGGCAGTCGATCAAACAGAGCCGGGACCCGGGCGATTTCGAAAATTATCTGGCACAATTTCCGAAGGGTATATTCGCCCCCTGGGCACAGACCCGGCTGACCGAACTCAAACGCGAGCCGCGGCAGGCTATGCGACCGGCATTGAAGAAAGCCGACCCGGCGACACCGGACAGAAAAACGGTTGAACTGCCGCCGCGACCGATCCGGCCGCCCAAGAAAGCCGCGCCCGCTGTCAGCGCAAAGTCTGCCGCCGCGACCACCGCACGCTGGCAAGACAAAATAAATGCGCTCAAGGAGGAGGGGCCACACGGCGATTGTTCAATCCAAATATTCGATACGCGCGATCGTGATCCAGCTTCATGGGCCGAGTGCGAGGAACGCACCCTTCGTATCGCGGACCTTGAACGGCGGATGAAACAGGAAGTGGCGGAATTGGGCGTGCAATCCAGCAAGCGCGCCATAGTGCCGAAAGATATCGATTTTGCACGCGACCGCCAACGCATTCTCGGAGCCATCAAGTCATTCTATGAAGCGGAGGGTAGCTATTACGACCGGCCCGATACCAGCACCGGCGGTATCATTGACAGTGTCGAAGTGTTCGAGGCGACGCGCCGAACCGCAACGGAAATCGAAGTGCGTGTTAAGTTTCAGATGTCGCCACATGACTTTGGCGATTCTGAAAGTGATCACGACAATCGCTTCCTGCTGGAAAGACGGCGCGATGGTTACCGTGTGCTAAAAATGTGGAGTGCTGCGCTTGGCTGGGTACCCCGGCGATCGCGATAGGCACCGTTTGATTTGGTCGATCCGGCCAAATCGGATGCGAGAGTGTTTTGTTCGAAAAATTTTGATGTACCAAATTCGAAATCTCATTCTAAACCGGATATCTCAATTGGATAGGTTTAGCGAAGAATTCCGAAATTTTGGTATTAGCGGCAAGGCGCGTAAGTATACCACTAAATCGCAATTATAAAATTTATTGCGATTTCAAATCGTAAATCAAAACTTATGCACCTCCCTACCTCCAAATTTCGGGCCATTAACGTCTTCGATTCGTTGTCGGTTACCGGTAACCTGATATAGTGATAACCGTTCACGTGAAAGTTATCGACCATGGAGCCTGACGTGCCGCACCGTTAAATCGGTAGCTGTGTGGGGCGGGCAGGGAGCAAATCGGAGGAAATTGAAATGACGAAAATTACAGCAGTGACTGGCGCGCTTGCAGTCGCCTTGATGTTTGCAATTCCACAGATCGTATCTGCGGCGCCTAAAGGCTGTCCGAAGGGCGTTAAACAGAACGTTAACGTCGGAAAGTCCGCCAACGCCATTGCGGGTGGCAACAAGAACAAGATCGAAAGCAATATTGGCTCGGTGGACTGCAAGAATGTGAAGGGCAACGTCAAGCAGAATGTGAACGTCGGAAGCAGCAGCAACACCATCCGAGGCGGTAGCAAGAACAAGATCAAAAGCAATATCGGCACCATAAAGTAAGTGGCCGTCGCCGAATGGCTAACATGAAGCGGCACCGGTCGCGTGACGAAGGGAGGATACCACAGATGAAAATTCAATTCTTTCGACTCGCGACCGGCGCCGTTTCGGCTGTTTGCGTGGCGACGTTGTTGACCGTTACGACGCCGAGCATGGTTTCGGCGGGCGACATTCTCGACCGCAAAGGCGACGACGCGGAGACCAAGGGAGACATCCTGCGGGCGAAGTTGAAGGCCCGCATGGCGCGACAAAAAGCAGGTCAAGGCGCAGGGGACGGCGTGATCGTCGGCGAGTGCGGCGTCAATATTGGCAATCAAATCAACAACAAGCGCAGTGCCGGTAATACAAAGATCACCGTAGTGGTCGAGAAGCCGATCGTCAACATGGGCAACTGCAAATAATTTCAATGGGCAATATATTCAAAGTGACTCTGAGCGCGGTCTTTATTTTGTCGGGCTGCATAGGAGATCCGCCGTCTGAAACCGCGGAAGTCGTTCAGATCGCACGCCCCAAGGCGACTGCGAAGCGTATCGATACGGGGATGAACGAAGCGCTGCAATGTTTCGGGCGCATGATGGCGAAGAACAATGTTCAGCCATTTTCCGTCATGTCGACCGGATTGCCTGATAAGACCGGCAAAATCTATACGACCAACCAGGAAGGCACATCCGCCGGCCCGGCAACGAAGGACATGATGATCACGGCCATTTCGACAATTTCCGTCGAGAGCCAGGCGGTTTATTTCATCGAATGGGGAGTGGTAACGCCGGAAGGGGTCTCCTCCAATGTCAAAGGTTTGGGCTCAATTGTCCCTGACTACTTCATTAGCGGCGGCATTACCCAGGTCGATGACGGTATCGCAGATAAGACCACGTCAATCGGCGCCGAAGTTTCGTCGGGTGACGTCAGCGTCGGTGGCAGCTATAGCAAAGACTTCAATGTCGGCTTGGTCACGATTGACATGAGCATCGGCAAGCTTCCGGAACGCTATATGATCCCGGGGCTAAGTGTGAGCAACACGATCGCGCTGACCAACAAGGGTACGGCAATTGGCGCCGAAGCGACCATTTCGAAGTTTGGAATTTCCTATGATGTGAGCGATCGGCGTAAGAACGGCGTGCAGCAGACCGTTCGCGCGCTCATTGAACTGGGCTTGATCGAAACGATCGGACGCAAGGAAGGGCTGCCGTATTGGCAATGCCTCGACCTGGATTCCACGCGGCCGGCCATAGTACAGCAAATGCAGACATCGTATGGAGCGATGGCTTTGCCGGTTCGGACCAAGTTCGTACAGCGAAAGCTGAAACAGGCGGGATATTACCAGGGCGAAGCCAACGGCAAAAATGATGCGGCGACGCGTCAGGCTATTCAGCGCTACAAATCGAAGAATAACCAGGTGCCGACGAGCGAGGTTGATTTCAATCTCTATATTGCGCTGTCCTCGCAGAAGTTTGCTGTTGCCGCGACACAAGCGCATATGAATCCGACTGCGGCGGCGGCGGCGACGTTCAAACGGCTAAGCGCGCCGGATCGGGGGGAGGGGCTCGAAGAGAAACGCGCCGCTCTACCCGCGGCGGGCGCACTGCCCAGCAAGGCCGGAGCCAGCACCGCTTCCAAGCAACGCAAAATCGATCTGTCGGTGCGCGCGACCCATGCAGTCTATCGCAAGGGTGATAAAATCGCGCTGAAGGTTAAGCTGTCAGACACCGGGTATCTACACTGTTACTATAAGGATTCCCTCGGCAACATTTCGCGTGTCTTTCCAAATCGATTCGTCCGTGATTCGCGCATTGCCGGTGGCAAAGAAGTACAAATTCCGAGCAAGGGAATGGGCTTTTCAATCGTCGCCGACGTTGAAAGATCTTCCCAATCGTTTCGGTGTTTTGCGGCCCGCGCCGATCTCAACAACAAGCTGTCGACTGCGCGCCTAAAGACCGACCTTGTGCCGTTGAAAATGACAGATCTGTCCGAGCTATCAGGCTTCTATTCGGCATCCAGCAAAAGTAAGGTCGCGGAAAAGTTAGTAACGGTTGCCATCCAGTAAGGTTTCAGCAACGGAGAAAATCTGCGATGCGCCCAATACCACGCAGCGCCAGGATATTGGGGATTTTCCTTGCCGTGGCGGCGTTTGGAAGCGGTGGCGGAACGGCTGCGGGCGCAGATCGCACAAAGCCGCACAAGATTAAGTCAGCAACCCATCATTTCGTCGCGCGTTCGATCGTCGTCCCGGCGTCGCTCGCACATTTTGAAATCGTGGCGAATGACACCGCAAAAATCACGATTGTCCTGACCGGATTGGCCAAGCTGGTCGATACGGTGCGGTTCGACGTTGCGAATGGTATCCTTACTATTCAGGACGAATCTACACGGCTCGATTACACTATTGTATCCGATCGACAGAATATTATTGTCGGATCCGGTAATATTATAGTGGATAATATTGGAACGCCTTCTTCTTCCTTAAATAAAAGTACGAAATTTTCTGAAAGTGAGATGAAGTTACTTCCATTAACTTTTAAAATTTCCGCTCCGAAACGAATTGCTGTTCGGTTTAAACGCGCGATGGGACGGATCACGCTAAACGGCCTTACCGGGGTCCATCAGATAGAATTAGCAGCCAACGGTGCGTTATCCGGAGAGCGGCTTGCCGGTCAACTTTCCCTCAAGGTCTCCGAAAATACCGCGGCCAAAATCAGCCGAGCGACATTAGACCGCCTATCAATTCTTGCGGATGACAATGCGGCGGTCGAATTCTCGGGCGTTGCCAAACGGGCATCCGCCAGCGTCACGAGCAATGCGGAAATAGAGTTTAACGGTACCGCGGACAAAGCAGATTTCTCTGCGTCGGAAAACGGCACGATTACTACCAGCGGTGATATCAAATCTGTGACGCAAGAAAAATCAGACAACGCCGAGATCGAGATTCGCTGATCGGGATATTAATCGGTGTAACTCGGAACTTAGTTTAGTTCGCGACACGCCGAAAGCAGCAGGTCCACAGCCCTATTAACTTGTGGTTTCCCAAGATTATCAAGAATGCACTCCCATTCCTTCAGCTTCTTGGCCTTCCGCTTTTTATCCTGCACGGTATTTGGCGATTGTTTGAGACCCGTAAGGCTCAAGCCGCTGTTGGCGTCGGTCGTTGACGGAACCGCGACCCACGCGAAGGCCGAAAGAACGATCGCAACCACCGCCAACGATGCAATTTTACTTTTCATTACCACCTCCATTAAATCAATCGAGTGCAAATCACACCGGCGGACCCAATAGTCGAACCGCTCGGCTAGGACGACAGTCCGGCAGAGAAATCGTGACAGCCCGCCCCAAGATGCTGGTGAGCCGGCGTACCCAAGGTGACGTTTGCGCGGATTACTGTCCGAGGTTGGTAATCACGACACGCCGATTGACCGCAGCGTCAGGATTGGTTTCGTCGAACAGTTCGCTTTCGCCCTTGCCAACGGGTTGCAACTTGTCGTCTCCCAAGGAGGCCGCACGCATCAAATACTGCTGCACGGCCTTGGCGCGGCGTTTTGACAGCTCGAGATTGTATTTATTCGAACCAACGGCGTCGGTGTGGCCCTCGACGCGAAATCGATCTTCTTTCAGCGCATCGGTTGTCAATGCCTTGGCAAGACTGTCTAGTTGTTGTTTGGCTTCCGGCGTCAGTACCGCGGAATTGAATTCAAAGGAAATGAGCGCTTGTGCCGACGGCTTCGGCTGGTCTTTTTTGGGGCCGTCCATGACGATACCGCGAGTCCGGCCCATCGGATTTGCCTTGAGGGCGTCGACCCATTCTTCGGCGGTGGCGGACCGCTTCATGAATTTACCGTGTTGCTGCGCGATCGCGGGACCGCAGATCGCGACGGCGAATACGGCAACCGTCAGGTGACGGAATAGGGAAGTGCGTGGAATGCCGGCCATGATCCTCCGTCTCCTCTATCGTAATCAATGCACATAAACCTGCATTAAGTGTACGAAGTTGGCTGAAACGGATCAACTGGCCTTCAACTCAGCGACCGGCAATTTCGCGGTACCCACACTCGTCCAGCCGCAAAACGCGCGCGGGACCGTCCGGTCAGGACGACGCCGTGTGTGAAACGGCCTGGAACCATGCCCAAAGCGACACCCCCGCAAACGCGCCTATGCGTGTTGCAGGAATTGAACCCCGAGTTGCTCGCCTTTCCGGCGAATAACTTCGCAAAGGTAGGATTGGCCGGGCATGCGCAATTCGAAAAATTTGGGCACTTGCGTGACGTCCGTCGGGCGGATTTGGGCGCCCTTGCCGGAGAGATCAAGAATATCGCAATGCACAATCTGATTATTTTGCGGTGTCGTGATGTATCCGGTCAAGTCCGAATCCGCACGCCGAGCTTGCCGCCGGTCACCCAGCGTGTGTCGCGACGAATTGGATCGCCGGGTCGGATACTCCACCTCTTGAAACTTATGACTATTGAACATTTCCTATCACCAAGCCGAATTTTTTTATGATTCCACGATTCGTTAAGGTTAATTTATGGGTATTGAAATTTGGTTAAAACTCCGGAATTAGGATCAAATCCCTCATAAAAAAGACCAACCTTGTCTGGCGGTCAGGGGCGTGTCCTGAACGTACGGTGATTGGCTACCGCAAATTTCACGAGCATTCATGTCTCAATGACAATGTGGCCATCATTTTTCGTAGTGCCGCCCAATCGGATAATCGCTATTTCGCGTCGCATCAATACCGTCGGCCGGATCCGCCATGGTACCCGGGTCTTCCACGATATTTGAAGTGTTTGCCGTGGCCGCCACCACCGCCATGATTGCCGCGATAGTGGCCGCCCTTGTAACCGCCGCCATGGCCGCCGTGGTGTCCGCCATAATAATGACACCCGCTGAGGGCGACGAGGGCGGTAAGCGCGGCGCCGCCGATAAGAATTTTCTTGATTCTGTTCGGATTGAATTGGACCACAGGAGCCTCCGATATCGCTGTTTTAATGCCTGATCGGAGATTGTTTTATCATTTTTACATTCAAATATGCAAGTGAATTTATATACAAATATAAATGCGGTTCTGGCGGCACCTACCTGGCTCGCAAACAGGACAAAAAAACCCTCCCGCCAAGGGGAATGGCGGGAGGGTTGCCGTACCGGGTCGGAGGTCCCGGCCCGGCTCAGGCTCGTCGCAGGGGGAGGGCGACGAATCGTTGCTGTGAGCGCCGATTGACCAGAAACAGAACGGCTTTGCGTGTGTGCTCTTTCGCCCGCTCAATTCGGACCCGAACGTCGTCCGGTGTTGCGACAGCTTCGTTCCCGACTTCGACGATAACGTCGCCGGGGGCGATACCCTTTTCCGCAGCCCGGGTACCGGCAGCAACCGCTACCACGGCAACGCCGTGAACGCCTTCGGGAATGCCGAATTGGCGTCGTGCGGCGGGATCCAATCGGCTCAACTGCATGCCCATCAGGTTTTGTTTCCCGGTGGGCAGCGATGCGACCTCCGGCGATCCGGGCCGCGCGCCAATGATCGTGGTCAGCTGCAGCGGCTTGCCCTTGCGCAGGATACCGAGCGACACGGACCGGCCGGCCGGAATATGAGCTACCATTCTCGGCAGGTCGCGCGCGCTTTTGACGGTCTTATCGTCGACCTCGACAATAAGGTCTCCCCGCATCACGCCGGCCTTGGCGGCAGGACCGCCGGTAGAAACTTTGGACACCATGGCGCCCCGTGGCTTACCCAGACCCAGGCTATCGGCCAGATCCGGCGTGACCGATTGGATGTGAACCCCAAGCCAGCCGCGCGCGACCTTGCCCTTTTCCCGGAGCTCGGCAACGACGCGTTTTGCGGCGGAGGCGGGAATGGCGAAGCCGATGCCGACACTGCCGCCGGTCGGCGAGAAAATTGCCGTGTTCACACCGATAACCGTTCCATCGATGTTGAAGGCGGGTCCACCGGAGTTTCCCTTGTTGATGGGGGCGTCGATTTGGATGAAATCGTCATACGGCCCCTGACCGATGGTGCGATGATGGGCCGAGACGATCCCGGCAGTGACCGTATGGCCGAGGCCGAAGGGATTGCCGATCGTTACCACCCAATCCCCTACTTTCGGCGCCGGTGCGTCACTGAACGCCACATGCGGTAGCGCCCGGTTCGCATCGACCTTCAACACGGCGAGATCGGTCAACGAGTCCCGGCCAATCAGTTTGGCCTCGAATTCGGTGCCATCCTGCATCTTCACGCGGATAATTTTGCTCCCGCGCACGACGTGATCGTTGGTGACGATGTACCCCGCCGGATCGATGATGAAACCCGAACCGGCGCCCTGCAGGGGTCGCCGCGGCATTGGCTGGAATCGCTGACTGTTTTGTCCCGGCTGTGCGCGGAATTGCCGGGACGGGTCGCCACCGAAAAAGCGTTTGAGGAAATCCTCCATACCCTCCGGACCTTCGGAAGGTGCACCGCCATGGTTGGACTCCGACGCCAATTGCGGATTGTGCGTCACCTGGATGCTGACGACCGCGGGGCCGACCTTTTCGATTACCTGCGAGAAACTGCGCGGCAGTGCCGACGGCGCCTCGGCCGTGACCGCAGCGGTCGGCGTCGCCTGTACGCCGCTTTCGTTGAGAACGCCGATCGCGGTACCCGCCGCGATCAGTGTCATCGTGGCGATTACCGTGGAACGTGTCTTGTAGCCCTGCAACAAGCGTGATTTCAGACCCATCGATCCAACTCCATCTTCGTGAAACGGGTTGTGACCGGGCCGGAACCGCGACTATGGCTACTGGAACATCGTTCGTCGCACAAAACCGTCCCGGTCACATTGCGGACATTAAGGGCGCGGTGCTTACGGCGCGCTTTCCCCAACCTTACAAAGTCGTAAGGTTGACCGGTTTGACGATCGGATTGCGCTGCTTGGAAACGAACCCGCCGGATTCAGCGTTGCTCGACATCGATGACGATGTTGCCCGCATCGTCCCGGGTAACCGATGACTCCGGGGGCACGACCACCGTCGAATCATATTCTTCGATGATCACGGGGCCGGGGCGGGCCGTTGCCGACAAGGCAGCGCGGGAGAGGATCGGGGTCTGCAATTGCCCTGCCTCAGGGCCGAAATACACCGGGCGTTCGCTGTTTTCATCCGTGGAAGCGCGTTCCGTATCACGCCAGACGCCGTCCTGCTCAACGCCGCGCGCGACCGTCGCGATGAGGTGGCAATTGACCAATTCGAAAGTTGCGTGTTCGGAGCGATGACCATAGCTGCGCTCATATTCCGCCTCAAAGGCGCCCTCGGCGGCCGTCAGAGCTGCGGCGAGGGGCTGGTCATGCGCAAAAGACACCATGATTTCGGAGGATTGTCCCGCATATCGCATATCCGCCATGGCGGAGAATGAAACGGAGGATTCGGCGATGCCTTCTTCCGAAATGCGTTTCAAGAGATTACGGCGCATCTCCTCGAAAACATCCTCGATGCCCGATACCTCTGGCGCCCTCGTCCCGGTCAGGACCGTCCGGGTGGTGTGATGCTCGACCGCGGCGCGGAGCAGGCCGAAGGCACTGAACAGACCGGGAGCAGGGGGAACCAGTACCCGCCGGATGCCGAGCGCGCGCGCAATGCCGGCTGCATGGATCGGTCCCGCGCCGCCGAACGCCATCATCACGAAATCCGCCGGGTCACGGCCACGTTCGACCGATACGGATTTGATCGCGCGCACCATATTCGAGTTCGCGACCGTGTGGATACCATGCGCGGCTTCGAGGAGCGCCATTCCGAACGGCTCGGCGATCCGGGTGGCGATCGCGTTGCGGGCCAGCGCACCGTCGACCTGCAAGGCGCCGCCGGCGAGCGATCCGTCATGCAGATATCCGAGGACGAGATTGGCGTCCGTGACGGTCGGCGCTTCGTTGCCCATGCCATAACAGACGGGGCCGGGGGATGCGCCTGCGCTGCGCGGGCCGACCCGTAAGGCGCCGGCGTCGTCGATCTCGGCAATGCTGCCGCCACCCGCGCCGACTTCCGAAATATCGATCACCGGAATACGCAGCATGTATCCGCCACCGCGCACCAGCCTGCTGCTTACCGAAACCGGTGCGCCGACTTCGTAATCGCGGGCGCGCAGGATCTGTCCGCGTTCGATTATCGACGCCTTGGTCGTCGTGCCGCCCATATCCAGAGTGATGACGTTGTCATGCCCGGCCGCCCGCGCCGCGCGCGTGGCCGCGACCACTCCGGCCGCCGGGCCGGATTCGATGACGGTCACCGGCCGCTCCGCCGCCGTTCGCGCCGGCACCAATCCCCCATTCGACTGCATCACCAGGATCGGCGAGGTGACGTCGATGTCGCGGAGTTGCGTCCGCAGCGCGGTGAGGTAACGGTCGATTAATGGCCCCACATAGGCGTTCACCACGGTGGTGCTGCTGCGCTCGAATTCCTGAATTTCCGGCAACACCTCCGACGACAGGGAGATATGGATGTCCGGAAGCCGTTGCCGCAGATAGGCCCCGGCGGCGCGCTCGTGGACCGGATTACGGTAGGCATGCAGGAAGCAGATCGCAACAGCGGTCACGTTTTCCTGAATTATGGAATCAATAATTCTGTCTAAACCATTGATATTAAGTTTTTTCAGGATTGCGCCTTGGGCATCCAACCGCTCCGTTACCTCGTAGCGCAGGCCGCGCGGGACGAGCGGTAATGGCTTTTGCCAATCGACGTCGTAGGAAGAGGGAATGCGGATGCGGCGCAGTTCGAGAACGTCGCGAAATCCCGCGGTCGTAATCAGCGCTGTGCGCACCCCTTTGCGTTCGAGGATTGCGTTGGTCGCGACGGTGGTCGCATGCACCAGTTCGGCCACCTGGCCGCCGTCTTTTACGGCGTTTTCGGTCAGGTAATCGCGCACGCCATCGACGATCGCGCGGGCGTAATCATCGGGTGTGGAGGGCAATTTGCGTTTTTCGAGATGGCCATCCGGTTCGAGAAATACCAGATCCGTAAAAGTACCGCCGATATCGACGCCGATCCTGATGCCGGGGAGAGAGTCTTCAGTCATCGTCTGCAGAATCCGTCGGCGGATTGCGGAGTTGGCGCGTGCGAACTTCGTCGACTTTCCAGGGCGGACCGTTAACCGCGACGCGGTAGTGATGTTCCGCGCCCTGCGGTGTAACTTTGCCGTTCCAGACATCGTCGAGCACCGACGCCGGATCGCGTTCGAATGGATCGCCATAGCCGCCGGCGCCCGCTGTAACGTGTCGCATCGCCTGGCCGCGCAGGATCGAGCGGACGAACTTCGTCGGCAGTTCTTCCCAGGCCTCGATGGTATCGAACAGGTTCATCGAGGGCGCACCGGGCATGCCGCCCGCAACCCCGAAAGGCCGGTGATCGCGCCGGTCGGAGCGAAGCTGAAAGGTCGCGCGCTCG
>CAYYBI010000345.1:0-10600 GCA_964469835.1 uncultured Rhodospirillaceae bacterium | reverse complement strand
CATGAACCTGGAACACCGACTTCGCGATATCCAACCCAACAATCTCGATCTTTCCCATCGCTCTCCTCCTTCAACGGTTGCAGCCAACGCTGCAACTTCAGGGGAGAGCCGTCCACAGCATCATAAGGGGACCTAACAACCAGTCTCGAACTCCAGCACACCGCACCACACCGTGCCCTTGACTACCGAACGTCCGTGCGGTGCGACGGTTCAAGACCAAATAGCGAATCCGAGTCCCGTACCCGTACCCGCCGGCGTCCTGTAGCCTGGCTGATAATCCATCCAGGTCAGAGGCAAGTGCTCGAGCGCGCCTGCCGCGCACAGCCAATTCCGAATTTCTGAACTTCCTCCGTTCAGCTTGTTATGCGGCAATGTTTGTAGCGCGATGGCGTCCTTCTCCCGCAGCGCACGCATCACTGCGCCGTCGAGTTCCTCGTCTACCGTGAAATGGCTAAGGCCGCCAGACGCGAGAATGCCGACCCGCGCGTCGCCGGGAAAGGTTTCGACCGCCGCCGCGATTGCTTGGCCCAATCTGTAACAGCGCCGAGGCCGTGCCAAATTCGGGGGAGAGTATGTGTTCAAAAAAATTGGCACGAACGGCGGCGCGTCGCCCAGCAAGAGCCGATTGTGTACGAATCCAAATGCGTGCCCTTCGCCCTTGCCCGGCGCCACCGAATTGGCGCAGGCGACGTCGAATTCGCAGTCAATCAAGTGATTGATCAGGTGGTGCGCCAGCTTTGAGTCGATGGGGTAATCCCGCGGCGTAGACTCTTCGTAGTACCGCGCCATTAGACGCGTCCGCCATTCGGAACGGCCGCCGTCATGCTCCAGCGGTACGTTCGGGATCGTTTCGCCGCGATAGATCAGAATGCACGGCGAATTGCGTTCGTCGTGAAGCTCATCCTGGTCGTCGCCGACGACGATCAGCGTATCAAGGGCAGCATCGCGCAGAGCCGTGCGGATTCTTTCCAAATTCGCCATTGCCGCGGCATATCGGTCGGCGAGCTTCTCTGGTCGGATTAATTCTGCGACGGCATCTCCAACCATACCCAGCAAATCGTCATAGGTAACGGGATTGCCCTCTTTGTCGAGATGGGCGCGAACCCGATCGATCTCGATGAAGCGAGTCCAATCTTTGAGTTCCCCATTCAACATCGGGGTGTGGGAAACCCCAACGCCGAAAACAAGCTGCGCCATTACCTAACCCTCCCTAAACTTACCGTCGTTCGCTCTTTTCACTTCGCCGAGCGCAATCCACCGGGAAGCAGATATTGCAGAAGTCGCGAATTACCCTTCCATCATTAATCAGCATCAACAGGAAAATCAGCACGATCCGGAAAGAGTCACCTAACACGTGACGTTTTCGTGCAGGCCCGTTTCACATTGCAAAGCGAAACTCTGTTGGCGCCTGCATGTATTAGGACGACGCTGATCGAATGTCGCCTATGGATCCCTGACGCACGATAAGGTTGGAATTTTATGTGGCGAAGGTAGGGTAAGTCTATAAAGGCTAAATGCCTGCTTGGGGTCAATTTGCGACATTTTGACGGCTGGTGCCAATGTCTGCTCCTGGGGCGAGTGCGGAAGTCGCCCGTACTGTCAGTGCGCGGTATCGCTCTCCAATAGCGTTCAAACCTTAGACGTCATCGACCGATTTGATGCGGACGGGACTCGAGACTATTCAACACATCCTGGACCTCGCCCCGCCACTTCGCAGCCTCCGGAATGACGGCCTAAGCTTGCGTTGGTTTGCTCAACGCAGCGCGGCGCAAGCCTGCTGGATCAAATCGCCGCCGCGGATCAGGTCTTCTTCCGGCGCGACGAAGCTGGCGCGGAAGTAGGGTTCCAGGCCATAGGCCACGCCCTGCACCACGGCGACGCCGACGGAGTCCAGCAGATACATCGTGAAATCGGTATCGGTCTCGATCACCTTGCCGTCCGGCGTGCGTTTGCCGATCGTACCGGCGCAGGAGCAGAAGATATACATGGCGCCTTCCGGCAGGCGGCAGTTCAGGCCCTCGGCGGCGCTCAACTTCTCGAACAGCATGTCGCGCCGCCGCTGCAGGTTGGCGGTCCGCTCGCGCACGAATTCCTGCGGCCCTTCCAACGCCGCGATCGCAGCGCCCTGGCTCACCGCGCTGATGCCGGACGTGCTCTGCGACTGCATTTTCGACATATTGGTGATGATTTCCTTCGGCCCGCCGGCGAAGCCGACCCGCCAGCCGGTCATCGAATAGGCCTTGGAGACGCCGTTACAGGTCACCGTCCGGTCATACAATCGCGGCTCGATCTGCGCGAAAGTCGCAAATTCGCGACCGTCATAGATCAAATGTTCGTACACGTCGTCGGTCAGAATATGGACATGCGGATGCTTCAGCAGCACCTCCGCCAGCGTCTTCAATTCCGCGGGCGAATAGGTCGCGCCGGTCGGATTGCTCGGCGAACTGAACATCAGCCATTTCGTCTTGTCGGTGATCGCCTCGTCCAACTGCTCGGGGCGCAACTTGAACAGGTTGTTCTGGCCGCACTGCACCACCACCGGCGTGCCGCCGGCGAGCAGCACCATATCCGGGTACGAGGCCCAAAACGGAGACGGAATGATCACCTCGTCGCCCGCGGCGACGGTCGCCATCAACGCGTTGAACAGCACCTGCTTCGTTCCGGCGCCGACGGCAATCTGATCCAGCCCGTACTCCAGGCCGTTGTCGCGCTTGAATTTCAGTTGCGCGGCCTCGCGCATCGGCTGCGTGCCGTTGATCGGCGTGTAGCGGATTTCGTTCTGACGCATCACCTCGATCGCCGCTTCCTTGGCGTGATCCGGCGTCGGGAAATCCGGTTCCCCCGCCGTCAGCTTGACGATGTCGCGGCCCTCGGCCTGTAGCTCGCGGACCCGCGCCGAGGCGATCTGGCTCGGCGACGGTTTGAAACGGCTCATGCGCGGTGCGAAAAATTCCATTCGCGTATTCTCCCTGGCAGACGGGTATTCGACCGTCGAATTTCATTTCCGCTCCCGGTTACGGCGCGGACGACGTTGTCATCATATGCGGAATTGGTTCGATGACGCTAATACGCGATGATCGTCAATTATCGAATCAATGTCGAATACACCGATGGAGGACCCAATGAGTGTCGAAACAAAACTGACCGAACTCGGAATCGAATTACCGGCGCCGCCCAAACCCGCGGGCAATTATGTTGGCGGTGTGCAGGTGGGCAATTTATTGTTCATGTCGGGCTGCGGACCGGGCCTGCCGGACGGCGGTTCCATTACAGGCAAGGTCGGCAGCGATCTAAGCGTCGAGGACGGCTACGGCGCGGCGCGCCAGGTCGGCATCAACATGCTGGCGAATGTGAAGGCGCAGGTCGGCAGCCTAGACCGGGTAAAACGCGTGGTGAAAGTACTGGGCATGGTCAATGCGGACCCCCACTTCAAGGATCACCCAAAGGTGATCAATGGCTTCTCAGACCTGATGGTGGAAGTCTTCGGCGACAATGGGCGCGGCGGCCGCTCCGCCGTGGGCATGGGATCGCTACCCTTTCAAATCGCCGTCGAAGTGGAAATGATCCTCGAAATTGGCGATTGACGGCGACAAGTCAGGACACGCACCCCATGACGACGTTCAGCGAACGGGCGTGGCGCACAACGGAACCGCTCTACCGGCAAATTCTCGATCTACCATTCAACCGCGAGCTTGCCGCCGGCACGCTCGACCCGGAGCGGTTCCAATTCTACATGCTGCAGGACGCGCTCTACCTGGAGCAGTACGCCCGCGCGCTCGCGGTCGCCTCGTCAAAGGCGCCGGACCCGGACGCGGTGCAATTCTTCGCCCGTGCGGCGGAGCAGGCGCTGGTCGTCGAGCGCGCGTTGCATGGCGGGTTTTTCCAGAAATTCGGCATCGATCCGCGCGACGCCGCCGCGGCCGAACCGTCCCCCACCTGCTACGGCTATACCAATTTCCTGCTCGCGGTTGCGGTGCGGGACAGTTACGCGGACTTGGTCGCCGCGATCCTGCCATGCTTCTGGATTTACTGGGAAGTCGGCAAGCAGATCGCCGCGGAGACGGCGGCGGACAATCCCTATCATGCCTGGATCGACACCTATTCCGACCCGGGGTTCGGCGACGCGGTGGAAACGGTGATCGCAATCACCGACCGTGCCGCCGACACCGCGTCTCCGGTGGGACAAGCCGCCATGCTCCGCGCCTTCAAGCGCTCGACGCAATTCGAATGGATGTTCTGGGATAGCGCCTACCGGTTGGAGACCTGGCCGATCGAAGTCTGAACGCGGGCGGGCATTTCTGATCCATTCGTCAAACCGTCAGCACGATTTTGCCGAAATGCGCGTTGGCGCCCATATGCGCCTGCGCCGCCGCCGCGTCGTCGAGCGAAAACGACCGGTCGATCGGCAGACGCAATTCGCCGGCCTCCACGGCGCCCCACAGATCGGCGCGCATCCGGCGATTTATCTCGCGCACTTCTTCGATGCTCCGCGTCCGAAAGGTGACGCCGGTATAGTCGATGCGCTTTAACGCGTGCAGGTCAAAATTGAATTCACCCTTCGCGCCGCCGAGGCGGCCGACATTGACGATGCGGCCGAGCACTTTCGCCGCCTTCAGATTCAGGTTGGCGACGCTGGCGGAAATCTGGTCAACGATCAGATCGACACCGTCTCAAACCCGGTCGCCTACTTTTCGCGGAATGCGAGATTGAAGCTCCGGACAATCGGATCGAACATGTAGTCGAACGTCGTCCGCGTGCCCGTTAAGATCATGACTTCAGCGGGCATTCCCGGATAAAGCGTGTTCTTTTTTAGCTTAACGTCTTGCGTTACCGTCATCTCGATCCGCGCCAGGTAGTAGGCCTCGCCGCTGCGTTCATCGATCAGCCGATCGGCCGACACGGACATGACCTTCCCTTCCAAAGGCTGGATGTGCCGCTTTCGAAACGGGACGAAATGAACCTGAGCCGACAAGCCCGGATGAACAACATCAATATCTCTGGGATTAATCTGCGCATCGACAAGAAGGCGATCACCGATCGGTACGATTTCGAGCAGCGGGTCGCCTGACCGCACCACGCCCCCGATGGTGTGAATTTTCAGCGCTACGACCGTGCCATCCAAGGGCGCCGTAACGACGGTCCGTTGCAACACCTCCTCGGCGGAATTAATTCTCGCCTTCTGTTCAAGGATCTGGGTTTGAACCTCACGCAGCCGTTCAGAGATTTCTTTGTGCCGCTCGCCGTGCAGGTCCTTGGTACGCAAGACGGTCTCATTCAATTTATGCTTGGCTTGAACAATGCTGGTTTCGCTCTTAATTCGATCTCCTTCCAACTCAGCCTTTCTAAGTTCCAGTTCGAGCAATCGGGGTTTTTGAGTAAGCCCTTTTCGGAACAAACCTTCATAAATCTCAATTTCTTCACTTATGACGCGTAGCTGCTTTCGCTTGGAAACAATGTCTTTTTTAAAGCCGTTAATTTGATGATGGATTTGCGAATTCTGTTGCTTCAACAGCGCTATGCGGCTCGCCAATGCCTGTCGCCGCGTCCTGAAGATACTAATTTCGCCTTCAAGAACCTTGGCCAGCTCCACCTCATCGTGTTTCCAACCATCCCCTCCGGAAAAGACGGTCGACGGAAAGACAATCGCGTCGTGTCCGAATTGTTCCGTAATCAGGCGGGTCTCCATTGCCCGCAGCGCCAATAGGCGCCCTCGCAAGCGTTTAAGATTCACCCTTACCTGCGTCGAATCCAACACGATCAGCTTTTGACCGCGCTGTACCTTTTCCCCTTCGCGGACAAGGATCGAGCGAACAATTCCACCCTCAAGATGTTTGATCGTCTTGCGATTGGATTCGACACTGACAAACCCGGGTGCAATCGCAGCGCTCTCAATCGGAGCAAGGGTAGACCACGCGATCGCCCCGCCGACGAACGCGGCTATGGTCAAGAGTCCAACGGCGATAGGCCGAAACGTTCCCATATTGCGGCGCGCTCTGATGGTACGGGTTTCTGCTGGAACATCAGGCATATGTTGGTCCTGCCGCGGTGTGTTGCGCTTCAGCGGGGGCCGGCCGCGCTATCTTCGCCAGAATCTCATCTCGCGCGCCGAACATTTCGACAGTGCCGTCACGAAGGACCAGGATCTTGTCGACATGACGCAGGATCCAAAGGCGATGCGTAACGACGACGGTCGTTACTTTGCGTTCCCCGAGGCGAACAAGGGTGCGCGCCAGAGCGTTCTCCCCATCCTGGTCAAGGTTGGCGTTCGGTTCGTCCAAAACAATAAATTTTGGGTCGCCAAACAAGGCGCGGGCCAGCGCAACGCGCTGGCTTTGTCCGCCAGAAAGTATAGCACCATTGTGACCAATTTCGGTGTCATATCCATCCTTTAGGCGCAAGATCACGTCATGAACTTCTGCCAAGCGAGCCGCCTCAATGATGGCGGAACTCTCCTCATCACCCATACGAGCGATATTGCCACGCACGCTGCCAGTGAAAAGCTCGACGTCTTGCGGCAGGTAACCCACATGCTGACCCAAATCCTCGGAATCCCAGTTCGTTACATCCGCATTGTCCAACCTGACGTGACCTGAGTTCGGCTTGAGATTTCCGATCAGAAGGCGCGCCAACGTCGATTTTCCCGTCGCCGTCGGCCCCACAATCCCCAACACTTCACCGGGATTAAGCGCAAAAAATACATTGCGAATGCATGGTTCGGTCGTCTCGGGATAGTAGAACGTGACCCCTTCAACCTGCAGGCGGCCACTGGGCTTCGGAAGCTGCATTGGGTTGGTCGGCCAGGTCGCGCCTGCCAGATGGCTGACAAGTCTCCGATAGGCGTCGCGCGCCGCGATCGCCGACCGCCATGATCCTATGGCTTGATCTACCGGCGCCATGGCTCGGCCGAATAGGATCGAGCCCGCGATCATCGCACCGGGCGTAACTTCCGCTTTCAACACCAGCCACGCGCCCAATCCCAAGATGCCGATCTGCAAGAGCATACGGATGGAACGTGTCACCGCTCTGATCTGACCCACGCGATTATACGCCACGCCGCGCAGCCCCAAGGATTCTCCATCCGTATGGTTCCAACGTTTCAGGAGATTAGGCATCATCCCCATCGCTTCCACCACGTCTGCGTTGCGCACGGTCGTTTCCGCGTCAACGAGAGATTTTATCGACTTGGCGGTGGACTGATTCAATATCGAACGCGTGCTGAATTCGCTCACGATAACGAGGGAAAGCAACAAGATCAGGCCGGCGACGGAAAACCAACCGAGTATCGGATGGAGCATAAAGATGGCAACGACGAATATCGGCGACCATGGGGCATCCAGAATGGCGAAGATGCCGGACCCAGAAAGGAAGGCGCTGGTGGTGGACAGGTCCCGAAGACCCTGGACTGATGAATTTCGACTTCCGTGGAGTGCCGATTGGACGCACTGCCTTAGGACTAACGAACTCAATTGTTCGTCAATCCAACAATTCAGGCGTACCAGCACATTATTGCGGACAGCCTCTAAAACGCCGAGCGTTACAAAGGCAAGCGCGGCAATGAGCGACAAGTAGAGAAGAGTTTCCTCACTCCTGCTGTTGAGCACTCGATCGAATAGCTGAAGCATATAGAGCGGTGACGTCAGCATTAGCAAATTGATGCAGAGACTAAAAAACACCACAGCCAATAATGATCGGCGGCACGCTAAAAAAACTTCTCTAATCGGGTCCGCTGTCGGCTTGTTCATGTAAGCTCTTATGCAATAATTCTGTTGTTTCTCTCCGTCGTTACTTTAGTCCCTGGTTGCTCCCCAAGCATACAACAAAGAATTATGCATCGATCGTCAGATTAATGGTTCCAATCTCACTTTACGTAAGGAAAAGGTCAAATTCGTGATCGAACGAATAGGGTTCGTTCGGATCATCAAACAGACTGACTTTCAAGGGATCGTCTTGCGCGCTGCCGTCACCGGTTTTGTCGATTATTATACGCGTGATATTGGGCGCCGCCGAATACGGATTGTCGGCGTCCCAATCATGCCGATCTCCCATTAGATACAAGATAGGCTTGGTAAACGCCTGAGACGCGCTCACAAACCCCTCTTCAAAATCTTCGTATCCGCTCTTGCCGGGAGAGGCATGCCCAAAGATTACGGCGCTGGTTACCTGATCCCCATAATCGGCAAAATTCGACTCGATCCAAGCCAGGTCATCTGCCGAGCGATCTGCCCACTCTTGCGCGTCGTGCAGCGTGCCGCCGACCAAGTTAATGCCGACGAACAGTTTTCCTTCATGAACGAAGGAAAAATTCTCATCTCTTACCGCCTGGTAGTTAACGGACAGTCCATGCGCCCAGTTTTGATCGAAAAAGTCGAAATTTTGCTCCCACACCGCGAAGGCGGCGTCGGGATCGTCCATATCATTGTATTCATTGTCTCCGGGTATGATGAATACGGGCACCGAAGACGTTTTCAGGAGATCCGCAACGCTTTCATAGTACGCCGGGTTGAGGGTGCCGTTAGATCCAGACTTGATGTCGCCGACATGCACGACGAACTCGACGTCCTCCGGTATATTGCTCAGGATCGTTTCGACTCTGCCAAAGTCTCCACTACTGTAGGGCGTGTCGCCAATGGTCCAAAAAACCACGGACGGTGGCGTCGCAACGTTTATGGTCGAGACCGCGGGCGCGCTTTCGGCGATGCCGTCATTGACCAGCACTTCGATGCTCCGGTCGCCTTCCACCGGGTTTGGCAGGTTATTGTTGAATGTAACTGCACCGATCGCCGCGCCGTAGTCCGCCAGAGATGCCGTGCCGGTCAAAACCAGCGTCGTCGCCGTCGAACTGCCGTCCACGACGATCCCCGTGGGGAGTGAACCGGGCAACAGGGTGTCGCCGGCCTCGGCATTGGCCACCGTTATCGTCGCCGACTCCAGGGTCGTGTCATTGCTATCGGTGATCGCGACATCCGTATCGGCAATCGCTTCGGGCGGATCGCCAACAAAGAACGTCGCGGCGAAATTACTTCCCGAAGCCCCGGAACTATCGTCCGCATCGAGATCGACGATCGGTGTTCCGTCGTCGAGAGCCTGATATTCCAAATGCAGTAAAGGCGCGGCGTTTGGATTGCCGTTGTAAGATTCCGCGACACGTTTCCCGGTGCCCGAGATTAGCAGCGCCAGCGAATTGCCCGATACCCAGCCATCACGGTCAACGATTTCCTGAATGACGGCGGAGAGATCCACAGTTTGCTGGTCCGGCCCCGCCTCCCCGACGGTGTTCCAGTCCGCCGGTTGCCAGAGCGCAGACGCGGCCGTCGTTGGCCGGGGCGAGATATCGCCGTCCGCGCTGGAAAACTGCAACGCATTGTCGACGTCTTCTCCATGGATCGTAAGCGACGCGATGCCAACATCCGTTTCATCCGCCTGGAACTGCACATAGGCATTGGTAATAGTTGCGCCTTTGGGAACCTCGATCCCGTTGAACCGAATACCGATAATTTGCGTCGAAATTTCCAGCGTCAATTCGAGATCGCTGCTGGTGAGTTCAATCGATCCATCGCTAATGAGTTCTTCCGAATCGTCCGCCGAACCGGATACCCGGACATCAAGTGTCTTGGTTACCAAACCGGATACCGCCACCGTGGCATCCACGGCCGTGCTGGTCCCGCCATCGCCGTCGGTCAGCACGAACTGCACAGTGCGCGGCCCGATGGTCGGTTCAACCAAATCGGTGTTCTCGTAGGTAATCGCCCGTGCCAGCGCGGTCGCCGCGGCCGTCGTCGCAAAACCGTTCAGGCTCACGACCAGCGCGGCACCGCCAGCGCCACCCGCGAAAGCACCGATCGACGTCCCGTCGAAGAGTACGGTCGCACCCGAGATTTCGATTCCGGTTCCCGGCGTGCCGCTGTCCCGGATCGACAACACGTCCTCAGTGACATCCCCGCCCGCGGTGATCGACACTGTAAGCGTACCCGCGTCAAAGTCGGTCGAATCGATGTCCGTCACCAGCGCGTCACCGCCCTGGTCGACGACAAGCATCCCATCGCCTTCCGTGTACGGCAGCGCGTCGCCTGCAAGGCCGGCGATCACCGGCGGTGAATTCGACCCGCTAATGACCGTCACCGTCGCATCCGAGGCCGTGCTGGTGCCGCCATCGCCGTCGGTCAGCACGAACTGTACCGTCCGCGCTCCGGCCGTCGGCGCCACCACATCGGTGTTCTCATAGGTGATTGCCTGGACCAGCGCCGTCGCCGCCGCCGCCGTTGCCAAACCATTCAGGCTCACAACCAGTGCCGCACCGGCCGCGCCGCCCAAGAAAGTGCCAATCAAGACACCATCGAAGCTTATTGCGCCGCCAAGCACCTCGATCCCAAACCCCGGCGTGCCGCTGTCCCGGATCGACAGCACGTCCTCGGTGCTATCGCCGCCCGCAATCGATACGGTCAGCGCACCGCCCGCGAAGTCCGTAGAATCCGCGTCCGTCACCAGCGCATCGCCGCCCTGCTCGATCACAATCGGCCCATCGCCCTCCGAGTAGGCCAGGGCGTCACCCGACAGCCCGGCAATCGCCGGCGGCGAATTCGACCCGCTGACCGTCACCGTC
>CAYYBI010000344.1:0-5734 GCA_964469835.1 uncultured Rhodospirillaceae bacterium | reverse complement strand
CTCGCCAGTATCGGCGAGGCGGCCGACGCAATCCTGAATGGCGCGATCCGCGGCCGCCGGGTTATCGACGTCAACGCCTGACGCTGACCGTTACTTCAACACCCGTAACGGGTCGTTGCTGAGGAAGGCTAAGACATCTTCGGCCGCGTCCTGGTACATCTTGGCGAAATTGTCCCGGGTGACGTAGCCGATATGCGGTGTCAGCAAGACGTTGTCGAGTTTCCGCATTGGGTGATCGGCGGGGAAGGGCTCGGTGCCGTAGACGTCGATTGCCGCGCCGGCGATGGTCTTCGCCTGTAGGGATTTGAGCAGGGCGTCTTCGTCGATGATCGGACCGCGCGAGGTGTTGACTATATAGGACGTCGGTTTCATCAGGCCGAGTTCGCGCTCGCCGACCAAGCCGCGTGACCGGTCGCTCAAAATCAGATGAATTGAAATGACGTCGGACTCGGTGAACAACGCATCCTTCTCGACGCGTGTCGCATTGCATTCGGCGGCCCGGTCGTCGGTCAGATTCTGGCTCCAGGCGATGACATTCATGCCAAAGGCGTTGCCGACGGCCGCCACGGCGCCGCCCAGCTTGCCGAGGCCGAGCAGGCCCAGCGTCCGGCCTTGCAGGTCGACGCCGGCGCGGGTTTGCCAGCCGCCCGTCTGCATCGAGCGGGATTGCCCCGGGATGTCGCGCATCAGGCCGATCATCATGCCGACTGCGAGTTCCGATGTCGGGCTGCCGAGACCGCCGGTGCCGCACACTGTGACGCCGTGCTTGTGCGCCGCGTCCATGTCGAAGGAGAGGTTGCGCATGCCAGTGGTGATGAGCAATTTCAGCTTCGGCAGGCGCTCGATCAGGGATGCGGGGAAGCGGGTACGTTCCCGCATGCCGACGATGATCTCGAAATCCGCGAGTGTGTTGGCAACCGTATCCTCGCTTTCGAGAAATTCTGTGAACACCGTGATCTCCGCCTTTCCGTCAAGGGCGCTCCAATCGGCAAGATCGAGGGCGGCGTTGAAATAATCGTCTAGGATGGCGATGCGCATTGCTGGAGCTCCCATTTTTTTTTGAACTGTTATTCCGCAACTCTAACGGCTTCCGTCGGGTTATTGCAGCTTCTTTCGGGTTGTTTCATCGTCTTTTTGAGCCTTGTTTCGGTGCAATCTTTCGTGATCGGCTTCTATCCCCGTCAGCGGGAGGATAAACTGGAGAATTGAAACAGGAACACCGGGATCTCAAGCCATGACAAAACCGAAGAGCGATATTGAAATTGCCCGTGCGGCGACGCTGCAACCGATAGGGCAGATCGCCGGATCCTTGTCGATCCCGGAAGAGGCGCTGTATCACTACGGTCCGCACAAGGCCAAGTTGAGTTTCGAATTCCTGAAATCACTGCAGGATCGTCCCACCGGCCGGCTGATCCTGGTGACGGCAATGACGCCGACGCCCGCCGGCGAAGGCAAGACGACGATGACGGTCGGGCTGGGCGACGGCCTCAATCGCATCGGTAAGAAAACGGCGATCTGTCTACGCGAACCAAGTCTCGGCCCGTGCTTCGGCATGAAGGGCGGCGCGGCCGGCGGCGGCTACGCGCAGGTGGTCCCGATGGAAGACATCAACCTGCATTTCACTGGCGACATGCACGCCATCGGTGCCGCGCACAATCTGCTCGCCGCGATGATCGACAATCACGTCTATTGGGGCAACGGCCGGGAACTCGACAGCCGGCGGATCAGTTGGCGGCGCGTTGTGGACATGAACGACCGGGCGCTGCGGGATGTGGTGCTGTCGCTGGGTGGGGTCGCCAACGGGTTTCCACGCCAGAGCGGCTTCGACATCACGGTCGCGTCGGAGGTGATGGCGATATTCTGTCTGGCGCGCGACCTGGACGATTTGCAGCGCCGCCTCGGCAATATCCAGGTTGGCGAGACGCGGGAGCGTAAACCGATTTATGCGGCGGACTTGGATGCAGCCGGTGCGATGACCGCGTTGCTGCGCGACGCGCTGATGCCCAATTTGGTGCAGACGCTGGAGCACAATCCGGCGTTTATCCATGGCGGCCCCTTTGCCAATATCGCGCATGGCTGCAATTCGGTGATCGCCACCGAAACGGCGCTCAAACTGGCGGATTACGTGGTCACCGAGGCCGGATTTGGCGCCGATCTGGGGGCGGAGAAGTTCTTCGATATCAAATGCCGCAAGGCCGGGCTGCGGCCCGAGGCCGCGGTTTTGGTCGCCACGGTTCGGGCGTTGAAATCCCATGGCGGCGTCGAGCGCGGCGATTATGGGAAGGAGAATGTTGCCGCCGTCAAGGAAGGGCTCGCCAATCTGGACCGGCATATCCGCAACCTCAAATCCTTCGGCGTGCCGGTGATCGTGGGCGTCAACCAATTCGACGGCGACACCGAGGCGGAAATGCAGGCGGTTGTGGACCACTGTGCGTCGCTCGACGTCGAGGCGGTCGTCTGCAGTCATTGGGCGAACGGCGGTGCGGGGACCGAGGAACTGGCGACCCGGCTGGTCGCGATGGTCGAGGGCGGCACGGCCGATTTCCGTCCGCTTTATCCAGACGACATGCTGCTTTGGGATAAAGTGCGCACCATCGCCCGTTCGATTTATGGCGCGGAAGACATCAGCGGGGATAAGGGAGTGCGCGCCCGGTTCAACGCGCTGGAGAAGGCCGGGCACGGGGCCATGCCGATCTGCATGGCAAAGACGCAATACAGCTTCTCCACGGACCCGAATCTACGGGGCGCACCGAGCGGCCACGTCATTCCTATTCGCGAGGTGCGATTGGCTGCCGGTGCCGAATTTCTCGTGGTGGTCTGCGGCGACATCATGACCATGCCGGGATTGCCGCGTAAGCCCGCGGCCGAGCAGATCCTGGTCAACGACGCCGGTGAGATCGAAGGGCTGTTCTAAGAGGGCGCCAAGGCCGCACTTTCGCGGGAAACGGTCTACCGCCGCCGCCCGCGCTTCCTTAGCCAGCGGTCGTCGAGCAGACAGTAGACCTTCGCCACGGTAAGCCGTTGGCGCAGAATGACGCCGGATTTGTCGAACTGATCCTTGTTGAGGGTTTTCAGCCAATCGGCGCGGCGGTGCTGCCGAGCCGATTGGACGCCGTGGCGTCGCGCCATGTCCTCCATCGTCGCGGGAGCCACCGAATAGGCGCGTCCTCGGCGTTTTGCGCCTGCCACGTGCACACCGACCACCGCGCCTTGTGCGTCCAGTATCGGGCCGCCGCTGATGCCGCCCAGCTCGAGCCCGGAATCCGGAATGCGCCGCCGATGCGCCCAGACCAGCACCGGTTCGGAGGTTCTATAGCGGCCCTTGAGGCGCATCCGCATGCGGCCGATCAGCTGCGAGTGAACGGCGCCGGGCTTACCCTTCGGGTATCCAAAATGGAATCCATCCTGGCCATAGCCGAGTTGGGCCCGTTGTATCGGCAGGGCGGGCACGCGGAATTTTGCCTTGAGCAGGCTCAGATCCGCGTTCTTGTGGAAGGCCGTGTTTGTGACCAGCGTTGCGCGGCCGGTGCCGGTCCTGAGCGCAAGGTGCCTGCAGCCGTCGGTGACATGCCGCGCGGTGAAGAAATCGCCATCGTTGGAAACCGCGAAGGCGGTGCCCGTGGATTGTTTCTTTTGGCCGAGTTGGATCTCGAAGACCGGGTCGCGGCGGGACGGCGCGGCGAGTGGGCGGTCGGGACGGCGGGCGGGCCGGATATTCGAAGGCTCAGGAGCGGTCGCGGCGATCCGCGGAGCGGGAACCGGCCGGCGGGGCGACGGGGATTTGTCGGAACGATCGGGCACGAAATAGACTGCGAGGACCACGATGGCGATGAGCGCGATAACGTCGAAATACCGCATGTTATCGATAGTCCCGCATGGTCATTCGGAGGATGCGGCCATCGGTGAGATGCCTAACCTGCGACGGCGGCGGCGTTGATGAACGAGATGGCGAGTTTGATTGCGACGAGCAGGATGGCGGGTCCGATTTCATCCTTTTCGATACGGCCGGGCAGGTCGCGCAGCACCAGATCCGCCACGCGATAAGCCACGAGTTGCAGCAAGAGCGTGATCGCACCCCAAATCACGATGTCGAGCACGTTGACGCTGCGTGCCATGCAGAAGGCCAGCGGCAATCCAAGCCCCAAGACGGCGCCCGACAGCGACACCGCGGCGGCGGTATTGCCGTTTCGAATCAGGCGAACTTCGTGATACGGCGTCACGATCAAATAGAGCGCGACGCCGCCGCCGAGCAGCAGAACGGTCACACCGAAATGCAGCAGAAGTACGGGAACGCCGGACAGAAAGCTCTGGAAGACGGGGTCCATTTGTTCCGTCAGTGCGCGCGGAAAAAATAGATCGGGCTCGACCAGATCACGAAGCCGTCTTCCTGCGTGACACGAACAAATATCGGATTGTCGCGATCCGGCTGTATCGCGATGTGCCACTCGAACGACATGGCACGGTGCGGGTTGCTTTCGGGCAATCGGAATATTCTCAGCTTGCGGCCTAGCGCGCCGGCGTCGAATTCCTCATCCTCGTAGCCGATATCTTCGAGCGGCACGCCCGCTTTCACCAGCCGGGTGTCGATTGCCATCGTGCCGCCAAAGGCATCCTCCAGCCAGGCATCGAACCCGCCCAGATTACCGGTAGTCAACGCGCGCCACTGAAGGCGGTTGTCGCCGGTCTGGTCGAGGGTTTTGTCCAGATTGTAGAAATTGATCGGTTCGGTGCGGAGAATTCGGTTTTCCGAGAATTCCGCCGTGCCGTCCCAGATCACCTGCCGGAACCGTCCCCGGTACTCCGCGCCTTCCCAGATCACGCGGATGCGGTTGCCGAGTTCTTCCTGGGCATAGGGGCGCAGCGTTTCCAGGTGGTCGAGCCCGTTGAAAATATCCACGCGCTCGATCGGCGCGGAGCCGATCATATCGACTTTGAGCGTCACGTCGCCGTCAGGCAGATGCACGATGTCTCCCATGATCGCGGCTGTCGCCTCGTGCCCTTCGGCGGGGCCGAGCGCGGGGTCGTCATGGTAGAGCGTGCCGGGCGCGTCGAAATCGGCGGCGACGTCGAGATACATCCGGTTTCCGGTCGTACCGTAATGATGGCGCTTGCGCAGGCAGTCGAACACGGCGGCGCGCGACAACTCCTTCATCTTCAGGCAGGTCAGGCCGCCGATCGCGCCGAAGGAGCTGGAGCCCGGATAGCTTGCGCCCGGGCGCCCCTTGTGGCCGTCGCTGTTGGAGACGATGCCGACGCGATAGCCCATCTCGAAGGCGTCATGCAGCAGCCATTCGAAGGTGCCCCAGGCGGAATGGATCTCCATAGATTTTTCGATGTCGCCGTCATGGGCCAGCTTCACGTCGGCGTAGCGTCCGCCGCAATGGGCGAAGGTCACGACGTCTTCACCGGCCGCTTTCAAATCGGCGAACAGGCGTTCCGCGGTGGTCGAATCCGTACTCAGGTCGCGCATATCCTCGACCAGGGCATGCGAGGATCGTCGAATCTGTCGGTTCTCGGTGGTGAAATAGACGTTGCGGTCGCCGCCGAGGGCGGTGTTCCCGGACCACTCATAGCCGGGCAGCGTCACGAACCTGCCATCCTCGTTGAAGGTGGCGGTCAACTCGTTCAGCCAGTTCCAGAAATCGGTGCTGATCTGGAAATCGTTGCCCTGGTGGCCGCTGACATCGAGGAAGGCCTTGTCGCGGGCGAACTCGAAATACTGCGCGGCGCTGTT
>CAYYBI010000343.1:0-8815 GCA_964469835.1 uncultured Rhodospirillaceae bacterium | reverse complement strand
GCCCGAGCAACAGCGGCTTCAGGACGTTGTCGGCCATACCGGCCAACAGCAGGTATATCGTCCAGGTGATATTGGCTGTGGTGGAGGCATCTCCCGCCCACCACATATAGCCGATAACGGGCAGTGAAACCACCAAAGCGGGCAGCTGGACAATGCCCAAAATCAAGACAAGGAAGGACAGCACACCCGCAACGGGAATACCGGCCATGGCAAAACCGACACCCAAAAGCAGCGCTTGTATGAATGCGACACCAATAACGCCTGTGGCAACCGACCGTATGGTCGCCGTAGAGAGCTTTTGCAGCCGAACACCTCTCGCTGGCCCGGCGATACGGCTGAGA
Organism: uncultured Rhodospirillaceae bacterium; assembly: GCA_964469835.1. Taxonomy (GTDB): domain Bacteria; phylum Pseudomonadota; class Alphaproteobacteria; order UBA8366; family UBA8366; genus JAOTYV01. Next base: position 8,474 of record CAYYBI010000343.1, on the reverse strand, counting down.
ATACGTTGAATGGCATTACTGCCCGCCTCACCGTAAGCCATTATGATTCCCGCGATGATCAAAGAGGCGAGGAACATCAGAACCGACCCTGCCGTGTCGGCAGCCGCCAACAAGGCCGCGCTCAGTATTTTTTTGATTTGCGGCTGGTACTGTTTCAGATATGCGGGAAGATCGGTCGCAGCCGCGTTCCACTTATCGTATACCCGTTTCCCGATGATCGGCCAATCGGCGACCGACGGGTCGGGCCTTTTGATCGTAATGTGATCTTTCTGAAGGGCGGAGTAAGTATCCTCCGCGCGATTTGCGAACGATCCACCGAGTATAAGCATGGGTGTCCCAATCAACAGCAATCCGACGACGACCAAAATCGTCGCGGCGCTTGCCTGCCGGCCACGCAAAAATCCCGCAAGGCGCAGATGAAGGGGATAGAGCGCAACGGCCAAAATCAATGCCCATAACATGAGGCCCGAAAAAGGGGCAAAAACCCGCACGCAAAAGAATACCAAAATGGCGATCAGACCGATGCGGATCAGGACATCCGTCAGGTCCTTGGACAGCAATTTTCGGATTGTTGTGTTGTCGAATGGCATCGGGTGGTCGCTCCCTGTAGAGAATCTGGCGACTTATCCGAGGTATCGCTGACCCTGTCAATTGGCGCCGGTTTTGTCCGCGCCAAATTGGGAGGGAGTAACCGATGATGTCTGTCGTACCCATTGCGGCAAATTTGCGCTGGATTCCGTCCGGCATCTTTCAAGACTAGCGGCGGGCAATTGTCAAATCCATTGCCTGATTTCGAAATCAATATCATATCGCCTCTTGGATAGAAGGCGACGTTCCGACATTTCTGATCGACGTCCGAATTTCACCCAGGACCGGACATTCCAGCGACCGCGCGCGACTTCCACACATGACCCGAACCGAACATCGGGTTACGGCCAAACGAGAGCGGCGACTCCTACGAACCGCCTCCTATCGGATCTACATTATCAGCGCTAGGTGGATCACCTCGGGTGAACCGTTGAAATAGCGGGAGGGGTTTTGCATCTGCCGAGGCTAAAGACCACCCCTGCCCACCTCAAGCAGATCTAGTCTGATACTGCGCCCCTGGCCGCGTTCATTCCGGCGATGTAGCCCCAGGCGAGGCAAGGACCGAGGGTGGTGCCCGCCCCGACGCCCTTCGAGCCGAAGGAGTTGGCCGTCGCGTTGCCCGCTGCATACAAGCCGGGGATCGGCGTGTCTTCCCGGTCCAGCACCTCGGCCTTTTCGTTGGTGCGCGCGCCGCCCTTAGTGCCGAGGAAGCTGGCCTTGAAGGGCATGGCGTAGAAGGGCGGTTGTTCGATCGTGCCCAGGGTCGGGTTGGGCGCGTGGCGCGGGTCGCCGCCCCGGTTGCGGTCCCAGACAGTCGCGCCGCGGCCGAAATCCTCATCCACCCCGGCGCGGGCGAACGCGCTAAACCGCCGCGCCGTTTCAACCAGCCCGTCCGGGTCGACATTTATTAGCCGGGCCAGCCCCTCCAGCGTCTCGGCGCTGAAACGGTTGCCTGGCACGCTCTTCTTCGGCATCGCGTGGGAGTATTTGGCGGCGAACTGGCCGTCGTAGATGCGCCAAGCCGGGAGATGTGCCGGCGTGCCGGTTTCCGGGTCCTTCTCGGCGAAGGCGAGGCCGATGTTCATCTGCTTCTCGTTCACGAAGCGGCGGCCGTGGCGGTTGACGATCATCGAATGCGGCAGGAAGTAATCGGCCGCCGGCAGGCCCTGTAACCGCCCTTCGTACATCGCCGGCGTCGTGCCCATTACCAGCGCCTGGTCCATACGACCGAGCGCTGCCCCAGCCTCCGCCGCCATGCGCTGGCCGTCGCCGGTGTTGGTCGACGGGCTCGCGGTCCATTCGACTGGGCCGGGGAAGTGTTCGGCCATCATCTCGGGGTTCCACTCAAAGCCACCGCTGGCGAGGATCACGCCTTTTGTTGCCGACACCGAAACCGTCTTTCCGTCGTGCGTGAGTTCAAGCCCGGTGACGCGCCCGTTTTCCTTAATCAGCCGTTGCGCCGGCGCTTCGGTCCAGATCTCGATGCCCCGGTCGAGGCAGCCCTTGAGTAGACCGATGGTCAGCGCTGTGCCCCGAGTGCGCATGCCGCGCAGCTTGCGCCAGAGCAGGCGTGGCATAAAGCGCGGCATCCATTTCTTCGGGTTGGCATAGAAATGCGTATCGACGATCTCCTCGTAGTTCAGCTGGATCGCCACTGACGGTTTGCGGACCTTGCCGCGCCAGGGGCCGAGGATTGCCAGTCGCATCGGCTTGGCGGAGACGTTGCGCCCAAACGCCATGCCGCCCGGTGCCTCCGCGTAGGGGTCGGGGTCGCGGTTGGGGGTGAAGCGGATCGGGCTGTGCGCCTCAAGGAATTTCAGCATCGCCGGCGCGTTGTCGACGAAAGCGGTCCAGAGCGGTTCCTCCGTGTTGTGCCATCTGTCGGGCGAGACCGCGCGAATGTATTCCAGCGCCGCCTCGCGGGAATCGCTCAGGCCCATCGCGGCCATGTGGTGATGCCCGGGCACCCAGATGCAGCCGCCGGACATCGCGGTGGTACCGCCGATCACCGCCGCCTTTTCCAGCACCAACACGCGCGCGCCGGCGACGCTCGCGGCCAACGCGGCGCTCAACCCGGCGGCGCCGGTACCGACCACGATCACGTCGGTCTGTGTTTGCTCGCGCACCTCGGCCTCCCGCCACCATTGCGGACCAGTCGCAGTGAGCTGTCAATGCCCCTGGAGGGCATTGACAGAGTGTTCAGTCTGCACCAGCTTTCCGGGCCGTTAGGTTCTTCGGTTTCGACACTGAATGGCTTGTTGCTTGGCTTTAGCCAAACAGAGCGCGAAACGGCAAGGCGGAAACCGGCTAGAGACGACTGCCAGATCTGTCTAATCTGACAATGCCGAAATCTCGGATCAGAGGACTCACCGGAAGGACTGGAATGAAGATCGATCGCATCGAAGCCTTTCAGGTGCAATGGTCGCCTGAGGATCGCCCGGACCAGCGCAGCGCATTTGTCCGGCTGTGGACCGACGACGGCCTGCAAGGAATCGGGGAAGCGTCGCCCATGCAGGGCGGACGCGCCTCGCTCGGCATGATCGTGGACAATATCGCGCCGGTGCTCATCGGCGCCGACCCGCTCGACCACGCCGTGATCCAGGACCGACTGCTTCACCGGCTCGTCAAGCTCGGCCCCGAAGGGGCGCTGACCGGCGCGCTCGCCGCCATCGACATCGCGTTGTGGGACTTGAAAGGCAGGCGGTTCGGAAAACCCATTTACAAGCTACTGGGCGGCGCGTGGAAAACTGCGCTGCCCTTCTATGCGTCCATCGGTGGCAACGGCGCCGGCCGCAGCGCCGACGAGGTGTTGCGCATCGTCGAGAAGCGAATGCAGGACAAGCCCGCGGCGATCAAGATCCGATTCGACAACCACCGGGTCAATCTCGATGACGGCATCGCCGACCATATCGAAAAGGCGCGCGCCGTCCGGAAGCTGGTGGGTGACGGCTTCCCCCTCGCCTTCGACGCCAACAACGGATATTCGACCAGCGGGGCGATCCGCGTCGGACGCGTGCTGGAGGAGCTCGGCTACTGGTGGTTCGAGGAGCCGGTGCAGCACTATCACATCCGCGCCACGGGCGAGGTCGCGCAGAAGCTTTCGATCACCGTCTCGGCAGGCGAACAGACCTATACGCTCGGCGGCTTGGCCGAGATGATCGACGCCGGGGTGCGCATGATCCAGCCGGACATCGTCAAGATGGGCGGCATCACGGGTCTACTGCGCTGCGCCGCGCTGGCCCAGGCGCATGGAGTCGAACTGGTGCCCCATCAGACCCAGCCGATGGTTGGACACCTTGCCAATCTGCATGTCTGCGCGTCGCAAATGCATGCGACGAAGCCTTGCGAATGGAACGACCCGTCATCGCGCACGCATGCGATCTTCGACCAGACGCCTGCGCCGGTGGACGGGCTGTTTCACCTGCCCGACCGGCCCGGCCTAGGTATGGATTTCAATGAAAAGGCCCTGGCCGCTCGGCGCATCGATATCGCCGCCACTTCCTGACATGGTTGATAGAGGGGCTTCCAGTCGATCAACGCGAGAAGCTTATGCAACGTTACGATCATCTCCGCAGCCAACTCCCAGACGAAGCCCTCATAGCCTGACAACGCCGAATGTCCGGTTTTGGCTAAAAACGGAAGTTCGCACCACTCGACAACATCCGCTCTTCCCTCAGAAGCAGACATTCGAAAATCGATGACACAAGCTGATTTGGACGGTTGCCCGAAACTCGACGCTGTTTACCAATGTGCAGTCTAGAAGATCCCGGCATCGAGACCGGCGGCCATTGCTGCCCCAAGCTCACGGCATTGGCCAACGAACGTCTCCTGCCACTCACCACGGCATATCAGCGCTTCCTGCACCGCCCGCCAACGAAGGCCGGTCACTATCGTCTCGACGCCGCGCCGCGTCCCTGTGCCGTCATGACCCGCACGCACATATAGACAGTACGGGAGCCCTTGCGTCTTCTCCAGGCATGGGTAGTAGCTTCTATCGAAAAAGTCCTTCAGCGCACCACTCATATACCCAAGGTTCTCGGTCGTCCCAAGGATAACCGCGCTGGCAGCAAGGACGTCCTCGGGGCCGGCGTCGAAGGGGGTAAGCGCCACGGCATCGATGGTCAGGGTCTCGTCGGACCGCGCGCCGTCGACGACGGCGTCGAGCAGCCTGGCCGTGTTGTAGGACGGTGCGTGGGCGATGATAAGGAGCCGTTTGTTCGACATAGTGCTTTCGCCTTTGTCCGGAGAGCGGAAATGAAATTGCGGCGTGGAAGCCCCGAGCCCGCAACTAACTATTCGCCAGCATCGCGCGTTATGCTGTTGGATCCGAATCTCTCACATTGGTCTTGTAAATTGTTTGCTGTCACTATGTCTCAACCACAGAAACTTGGAGAGTCCAATGATTGCAAAGTGGGTAAGGGTCAAGATCAAGCCGGAAATGCGCCAGCGCTTCCTAGATTCAATCGAAGTAGATGCCCTCGGTTCCGAGCAAGATGAACCTGGCTGCGTGCGGTTTAATGTGCTGCAAGACGCCACCGATCAAAACGTCTACTACTTTTACGAGGTGTACGTTGACGAGGCGGCAGTGGAAGCCCACCGCGCTGCGCCGCATTACGCTGTTTGGCGCGACGCCGCAGACACGTTGGATGAACCGACGGAACGTATCGAGTGTCAAACGGTGTTTCCGGCTGATCCGAAATATTGGATGGGCGAGTAACGCGAGACCGGCGTGTCGCCTAATGGCCGAGGCTGTTGAAGAAGTCCGATCGGACTTCTTCAACAGCCTCGTCTAATAGCGGACCTTCCGGCGCTGCTGATCGACTTCCGGTCTTCCCCCAACAGCGGACATGAAATTGGAACGGCGGAGAGCCCGATTATGACCCGCAGCGGACCCATTAAATGATCTTACTCAATGCAAATAGACGTTGCGGAATGCATGATGCGGCATGGAACGCCGAAGCCTCCGACAATTTGCAACGTGGCGCAGGGCACTATTAACGGTGGTCGCACTGATTGTCAGCGGTTGCGCCAGTCAATTACATGCACCCGAACTTCCCAAGACGCACGTAGCTAAAATTTCGGCGATAGATACGGAAATAAGACTATTGGTTGTAAAAGGGCATCCGACTGATGATCGGCTAACTGTCGGGATGCTGCCGGGTGTGGCCTTAAAAGGAGAACCGAAATGAAAACAAATGCAAACGGATATCCCGATTGGATCGTAATGATGGCGTTCCCGTTGGCCTTTGCGGCAGGCGTCGTCGGATCGGCGGGCAAGCATCTGCAGGAGCGGGCCCATGGCCACGGTTGAGAGCCTGCACGGGACCACACCCGCCGAGATTTTTACTGACGGCCTGGAGAACGTGGAACAGATCGAGGCCGTGGCTCTTTCGGTCCTATGGCGTGACGGGACCGTGACCAGCGGTTGGTCGAACGTGGACACGGCCCAACTGGCGTTGATGGTAATGGTTCTCGAAGAGAAGCTCCGCCGCGATAACTTGGCGGGGCTAGCGGGTATCGATCCATAAAATTGTGCTTCGGCATGGTGCGCATAAGACGTGAACGTAGATGCATAGCGGAGCCCAAAAACTCGGGAGTCCGGTTTTGACCCAAAGGCGACATTCGCGATCTTTCGCGATAGGCTACAGAACGAGCTGATTTGACGTGCGGTCGGCGGCGAGAGGGGCTCCATGCAGTTCGAACGTTTGACCTTCAAGGACCTGAGGGCGCGGCCGGTCGTGCTCAAGCTGAAACGGCCTGTCGTCGCACGCATCGCCACGATCACCGACTGGCCGCTCATCCTGATCGACCTTTACACCGAAGAAGGCATAGTCGGGCGCAGCTATCTGGAGCCCTATGTGGTCAAATCGATGCGCTATCTGGTCCCGGCGTTAAACGACCTAGGCGACCTGCTCAAGGGCCGCACGGTCGCGCCCGTCGAGGTCTATGACGCGGCGCGCAAGTCGCTTCACTTTGTCGGCTACCAGGGCTTGTCGATGATCGCGGTTGCCGGATTGGACATGGCGGCCTGGGATGCGCTGGCCAAAGCGGCAGACATGCCGCTGTGCGTCTTGCTGGGCGGTTCCGTCGGGCCCGTGAAGGCGTATAACAGCAATGGCCTGTGGCTCAAAGAACCGGACGCCGTTGCGGCCGAGGCCGTGCAGCTCCGCGACGAGGGAGGGTTTTCCGGTCTCAAGCTGCGGCTCGGTCGGGAGCGGGTCGAGGACGATTTAGCAGCCATAGAAGCGGTACGCCGCACGGTCGGTGCCGACATGCAGCTGATGACCGATTTCAATCAAGGCCTTTCGCTCGCGGACGCCTTGCAGCGCTGTCACATGATCGATGACCTGGGCCTTACCTGGATCGAAGAACCCATCGTCTACGACAACCTCGACGGCTACGCACAGCTCGCAAGGGAACTGAAGACACCGATCCAGATCGGCGAGAATTTTTACGGTCCCCGCGACCTCCACCTAGCGCTCCAGAAGAGGGCCTGCGACTTCGTGATGCCGGACTTCATGCGAATCGGTGGCGTCACGGGCTGGCTGAAAGCTGCGGCCATTGCTGGATCGGCGGGCACTCCGATGTCCACGCATCTCTATCCCGAGGTCGCCGCTCAGGTCATGCGGGTCACCGAAACGGCGCACTGGCTAGAGTGGCAGGATTGGGCCGATCCCATTTTGCAAAAGCCATACGAAATCAGGAACGGCTTGCTTCACATTCCCGACGTGCCCGGCGTCGGCCTGAAGTGGAACGAAGATGCGATCGCAGCCAACCTGGCCGATCTTTGATGGCGCCGTCATAATATCAATCTCGGATTGTCCAGCGACGACCCCTCCTGGCTAGAAGGCGACGTTCCGACGTTTCAGACCGACGTCCGATCTTCAGCCAATAGCTGACATCTCAACGGCGATGTCCGCTTTTCCCAGAGACATGGGCCCGCTCGGGCGGTATCAGCGGATTATGAGCATGGTTAGTTTGTGCTGACGCGCGGTAGATCGGCCTCATTCGGCCGCCACGGCCGCTTTCGCTTCGAAACGGAAACCCTTGTAGTCATCGGCGACCACTTCTTCGCAGATTTTCCGGTACGTTCCGACGCCACCGATATACGGCATGAAGAGTCGCGGCTTGCCCGGAATATTGGCCCCCATGTACCAGGAATTGGCGTGTGGAAAGAGCGTTTTGTTGGCGACCTCCTGGACATGGTCGACCCAATCGTCCTCGGCATCCGGGGTCGGTTCCATCAGTTCCAGCCCCCGGTCGCGCATGTGGACGAGGCTGTCGGTAACCATGTCGACATGCTGTTCGATGGAAACAATCATGTTGCTTTTGACCGACGGGCTGCCCGGCCCGGTAATCATGAAGAGGTTCGGGAAGGCCTCGGTCATAAACCCTAGATAGGTGCGCGGTCCGGCATACCATTTTTTCTTGAGCGTCGTGCCGCGACGGCCCCGGATGTCGACATGAAAGAGGGTACCGGTCATCGCATCGAAGCCGGTCGCGAATACGATGCTGTCAAACGTGTAGCCTTGACCTTTGGCGATCAGGCCGTCCAGTGTAATCCGCTCGATCGGTCCGCCGCTGATGTCGACCAGGTCTACGTTGTCGCGGTTGTAGGTTTCGAAATATCCGCTGTCGATGCAGATGCGCTTGGTCCCGATGGGATAGGTCTTCGGCGCCAGCAGTTCGGCCGTCTCCGGGTCTTTCACGATCCGCCGGATTTGGTTGCGCACGAATTCCGCCGACGTGTCGTTCGAAGCCTTGTTGACCAGGATGTCGTTAAAGGCGCCAAGATATCCGGCGCCGCCGACATCCCAGTATTTCCGATACACTGCCTGGCGCTCGTCCTCGCCGACCTCGAGCGCGGACTTGTCATTGATGATGCG
>CAYYBI010000342.1:0-15525 GCA_964469835.1 uncultured Rhodospirillaceae bacterium | reverse complement strand
CGGCCGTCGCCCAGCACCGTCGCGCCCTCACCCCGCAAGCGGTCCCGCGCCGCCGCAATGTCGCCGACTTCGTAGCAGACATGATGAATCCCGCCCGCCGGATTGCGGTCGAGAAACTTCGCCAGCGGCGAGCCCGGCCCGAGCGGTTGCAGCAACTCGATCTTGGTATTGGGCAGTTCCACGAAGACCGTGGTGACGCCGTGCTCCACCAGCGGCATCGGTTCGGAAACCTGCGCCCCCAGCGTATTCCGGTACACAGCCGACGCGGCGTCCAGATCCGGCACCGCGATGGCAACATGGTTCAGCTTACCGATCATTGCGCATTATTCCTTATCCGCCGTCCCTATAGCCGCACCAGATGAATGTCGGTCTGCGGCCGCTTGCCGCACACGTCACGCAAGCAGCGGCGCACGGCCCGCCGTGCCCGCTCGCTGACCGCCGCATCGTCGCGCCGGTCCTTCGCCGACATGTCTTCGAGCGCGTCGATGAGCGCGTCGATCACCTCATCCAGGACATCCGCCTCCGCATCGTCGTCGAGCACGCCGATCATGCTGACGATCGGCTCCTCATGCAGGTTACCTTTACTGTCCATGATCACGGTTGCGACGGCGGCGCCATGAAAGGTCATCTTCCGCCGGTCCCGAATAGTATGGCTGTCCAGGTTGATCAGGCGATTGCCGTCGAGCGCGAGCCGTCCGTTGAACACTTCGTCAATAATCTCCGCATCGCCGGGCGCCAACCGTACCAGATCTCCGTTATGGACGACCACCGATTGCGGCACCTGGCAGGCGCGCGCCAGTTTCGCATGGGCATAAAGGTGCCGCGACTCGCCGTGCACCGGCACCGCGATCTGCGGACGCACCCATTGATACATTTGCGCCAGTTCGTCCTGTGCCGGGTGGCCGGAAACATGGATATCGTCGCCGCGCGCCGTCACCACGTCGATGCCGCGCTGGCTGAGCCGGTTTTGCAGCCGGTTGATCGCGGTTTCGTTGCCCGGAATGATCCGGCTGGAAAAGATCACCGTGTCGCCGGCGTCCAGGTCGACCGACTGATGATCGCCGTTTGCGATACGGGTCAACGCGGCGCGCGGCACGCCCTGGCTGCCGGTGCAAATGATCAGGGTCTTGTCCCGGGGCAGAAAGCCGGCATCGCTCTCGCTGACAAAGGGCGGGACATCCGTCATGTAGCCGGCTTCTTTCGCCGCGTCGTACATCCGCCACAGCGACCGGCCGACCAGCGCCACATCGCGGCCATGGACCGCGCCGGCATGGGCAATCGTCTCCAACCGCGCCACATTGGACGAAAAGCAGGCGACCGCTACACGGTTCTCGAATTGGCCGACCAATTCCACCAGGTTTTCGCGCACATCCGCCTCTGATCCGGATTCCCCCGGCACCAGCACGTTGGTCGAATCGCAGACCATCGCCAGTACGCCCTCCTTGCCGACCCGGATCAACGCCGCCTCGTCCGCGGTCTCCCCAACCAAGGGCGACGGGTCGAGCTTCCAGTCGCCGGTGTGCATAACCGTGCCTGCCCCGGTGCGGATCACAACCGCATTCGGCTCCGGGATCGAATGCGTCAGGGTTATCAGCTCGATGTCGAAGGGACCGACGCTAAACGAACCCGAAAGCGGTATTTCGGTGAGCGGAACCCGCTTGAGCAGGTCGGTCTCCGCAAGCTTACGGCGCAGCAGCGCGCTGGTGAACGGTGTGGCATACACCGGACAGCGCAAACGGTCCCAGACGTACTGAACCGCCCCCAAATGATCTTCATGGGCGTGGGTGAGCACGAGCCCGGCCAAGTCGTCGCGCCGTTCTTCGATAAAGGACGGATCGGGCATGATGACTTCGACCCCCGGCGTGGTGTCATCCCGGAACGTGATGCCGAGATCGACCATCAGCCATTTACCGGCATGGCCGTAGAGATTGAGATTCATGCCGATTTCACCCGCGCCGCCGAGCGGGAGAAACAGCAGTTCATCGTCGCCCGGCACACCGTTCGAGAGGTAGTCGCTCATGCGGTGCGGTTCCGCTGATAAATTTCCTCAAGCCCGCGGACCGTCAGGTTCCGGTCGATGTGTTCGATCACCTCGGTTGCGCCGGCGAACAGCGGGGCGAGCCCGCCGGTGGCGACCACCGTCGGGTCGCCTCCCGCCTCCCCGCGTATTCGTTCGACCAGCCCTTCGATCATGGCGATGTATCCCCAAAATATTCCGGACTGCATCGCCGGTATCGTCGCCTTACCAATGACCTTATCTGGTTTGCGAATGTTGACCCGCGGTAACAGGGCCGACGCACGATACAACGCATCGACGGACAGGTTGATCCCCGGCGCAATGACGCCGCCAATGTAGTTCCCGTCCGCATCGGTGAGTTCGAAAGTCGTCGCCGTGCCAAAATCGATGATGATTAGCGGGCCTCCGTACTGGCCTTTTGCGGCGACCGCGTTTGCCAAACGGTCCGCGCCGACTTGATCCGGCCGGTCGATTAAGATTTCAATACCAAGATCAACTTCAGGCTCACCGACCAGCATCGGCGCGCAACCGAAGAAACTCTCACACAGCGTTACCAGATTGAAACGCGCTTCCGGCACCACACTGGCGATGATCGCGGCGTCGATATCCGCGACTTCTATGCCTTGCAAGCCCATCAGCTGGGTCAGCCAGACCGCGTATTCGTCCGCGGTGCGCTTCGGGTTATTGTGACAGCGCCAAACACCCTTGCGGTCCCCATTGTCGGAAACGCTGAAAACCACGTTGGTATTGCCGGAATCAATGGCAAGCAGCACCGTTCAGCCCTCTCTTGGCGGTCATCCAAAATACACATCTCCGGCGGAGATGGCTTGACGCGTACCATCTGCAAGGTCGAGGAGCAACGCACCGCTGTGATCCATATCGCCGAAAATTCCCCGAATTTCAAGACCGGGCAAGCGAACCGCAATTTTCTTGCCCAAACCATGCGCCCGATTTAACCAGGCGTCCCGAACCGGCGTCATACCCTCAGTTTCCCATCGCACGCGCCACCCGTGCAAGTTCGTCAAGAAAGTCGGCAGCAATCCACCGGCTTCGAGGCCGCTTGCACCGGCTTCATGCAGGCTCGTTGCGGGAAACTCGGTGTCCTGCGGTGCCTGGGCAATATTGACGCCACATCCGATGACCACCCAATCGACCGCTTCCGTCCCTGCGCCGGATGATTCAAGCAGGATACCCGCAACCTTCGCGCCGTCGACGAGCACGTCGTTGGGCCACTTCTGAAGCACCGTACAGGCCGGCGGCAGTACGGCGGCCAGCGTCTCTGCAAGGGCGACCGCAGTGACAAAGGAAAGTTGGGCGGCCACCGCCGGCGGCGCGGTCGGCCGCACCACGATCGAGCAGTAGAGGTTACCCGGCGGCGATTGCCAGTTTCGACCGCGCCGACCCCGGCCGGCGCTTTGACGATCGGCCAGGACCACCGTGCCGTCCACGGCGCCGGCACCCGCCAGGCGCGACGCCTCGTCATTGGTGGATCCTAAAACAGGATATTCGATAAGCGTGAAATGTTCGGGAACGGTGGCCGGAGCGCCCATGCGCGCGCCCCGGCGTCAGTTCTTCAGCAGCGAGAGGGCTGCCGCTTCGGCGACATCCAACACCGGCGCCAGTCCGATAAGGAATACCACTGTAATGATCGCGGTCACGGTCAGGACCGCCGTCAGCGACTTGCCGATCGGCTGTTCAAAACCTTCCAGCGGCTCGTCAAAATACGCGATGCGAACGATCCGCACGTAATAGAACGCGCCGACCACGCTGGCGATGACACCGATGATGGCGAGCGTATAGAGACCCGCATTGATTGCCGCCATGAAGATATAGAGTTTGCCGAAGAAACCAGCCAGCGGCGGTATTCCCGCCATGGAAAACATGAAGACGAGCAGCGCCAGGGCCAGTTTCGGCTGTGTCTTGCTGAGGCCGGCAAGTTCGTCAATGCTTTCCAACATTTCACCCTTGCGGCGCATGCACAGGATGCATGCGAAAGTGCCCGTGGTCATGACAAGATAGATCGTCATATAGAGCAAGACCGCGGTAACCCCATTCTCACCGCCGGCGGCCAAGCCGATGAGAGCGTATCCCACATGGCCGATCGAACTGTAGGCCATCAGACGCTTGATATTGCGTTGGTTGATCGCCGCGAAAGCGCCTACGACCATCGATAGAATCGATATGAAGACAATGATTTGCCGCCATTCGAGAAGCAGGCCTTCGAACGGTCCCATCATGACGCGGAGGAAAAGAGCAATCGCCGCGATCTTCGGCGCCACGGCAAAAAATGCGGTGACCGGCGTCGGCGCGCCTTCATAAACGTCCGGCGTCCACATGTGGAAGGGCACCGCCGACACCTTGAATGCCAGCCCGGCAATCAGGAAAACCAGGCCGACAACGGGCCCGACCGGCGGGGTTTCACCCGACACGAAATGCTTTGCCAGGACCACGAAATCGGTGCTCCCAGTGAAACCGTAGATCATCGAACAGCCGTACAGCAGCAGGCCGGACGACAACGCACCGAGAACAAAATATTTCAACCCGGCTTCTGTAGAGCGGGTCGAATCGCGCTGAAAGGCGGCGATGACATAGAGGCTGAGGCTCTGCAGCTCCAAACCCAGATACAGTGAGATGAGATCGTGCGCCGAAATCATCATCATCATGCCGAGCGTCGCCAGCAGGATCAGAATGGGATACTCGAAGCGGTTCATTTCCTGGCGCCGTAAAAACCGGTCGCTTATGATCAAGGTCACGACCGACCCTATAATGACCAACGCTTTCATATAAACGGCGAAGCCGTCGACAACGAAAAGACCATGGAAAGCGAACCGCCGCTCGCTGCCCGCCGTAATTAACAGAAACAGTGTAATCAGCAAGGTGACGATCGCGAGTGTCGACACCGACCGATAGGCCCGCTTTTCACTCACAAATACACCCACCATCATCAGCGCCATGGCAAACACTGCGAGCACGATTTCCGGCATGGCCGATATCATACTGGGCAATTCGGTCGACAAAGACTGCATCCTGCTACCTCACCGCGCCGCAATGGCGGCGGCTTCGCCGGCCACCGCCAGCGCCGCGTTATATTGCCCGACCAATTTCGCCACTGAGACTTCGATCGGCGCCAAAAAAGACCGCGGATAAATTCCCATCCAAAGCACCACGACGACCAACGGCGCAAAGACCGCGACTTCACGCCAGCTGAGGTCCCGGATCGTCTTTAGCGCATCCTTGGTCAACTCGCCGAAGATGACACGCCGGTATAGGTACAGCATGTAAGCGGCCCCTAGGACCATGCCCGTCGCGATCAGCGCACACACCCACGTGCTGACCTTGAAAATTCCCACCAAGACGAGAAATTCACCGACGAACCCGCTGGTGCCTGGCAAACCGATGGAGGCCAGCATGAACACCATGAAAAATGCCGCATATTTCGGCATGCGGTTCACCAGCCCGCCATAAGCCCCAATTTCACGGCTGTGCATCCGGTCGTACACCACCCCCACGCAAAGGAACAAGGCGGCGGAAACCACGCCATGGCTGAGCATCTGAATGATCGCGCCGGTTACCGCTTGCTCGTTCATCGCGAAGATGCCGACGGTAACGAACCCCATATGCGCGACCGACGAATAGGCGATCAGTTTCTTCATGTCCTCCTGCGCGAGCGCAACAAGTGACGTATAGATCACCGCGATAACGCTGAGCGCAAAGACGAAGGGCGCGAAGTAGTCGGACGCAACCGGCAGCATGGTGACAGAGAAACGAAGGAACCCGTACCCACCCATCTTCAGCAAAACACCCGCCAGGATGACCGAGCCGGCGGTCGGCGCCTCGACATGGGCATCCGGTAACCAGGTATGGACCGGCCACATCGGTATCTTCACCGCGAATGACGCGAAGAATGCGAGCCACAACCACGTTTGCAGTTCCGGATCGAGCCGTAATTCGAGCAGTGCCACAATATCGGTCGTCTTGCCCTGGTCGAACAGCACGATGATCGCCAGCAGCATCAACACCGAGCCCAGCAAGGTGTAGAGAAAGAACTTGAAGGCCGCATAGACGCGCCGCGGACCGCCCCACACGCCGATGATCAGGAACATCGGAATCAGAACAGCTTCGAAGAAGATATAGAAGACGATGAAATCCAAGGCACAAAACATGCCGACCATGAAGGTCTCGAGGACCAGAAAGGCGACCATGTATTCGCGCACGCGGTCCTTGATCGCATTCCAGCTCGCCAGGATGCAAATCGGCGTCAGGAATGTCGACAGCAGCACGAAGAACATCGAAATGCCGTCGACGCCCATTTTGTAGCTGATGCCGTATTCCGGCAACCACGGCACGGTTTCGACGAACTGAAAATCCGGCGTCGCGGCATCGAAATCAAACCAGATTTTCAATGATCCAAGGAATGTCGCGCTCGACGCGAACAACGCGGTGGAACGCGCGTTACGGGCGATCAGCTCCGCGTCCTCGGAACCCCGAATGACAAGCAGTATGAACAACGCCCCGATCAGGGGGAGAAAGGTGATGACACTGAGCAAGCCAACGTTTTCAAACATCGCCCTACCCCGCGCCCTGACCGTAGAGATACCAGGTAATCAGCACGACGACGCCGATCAACATCGCGAAGGCATAGTGATAGACATATCCGCTCTGCAATCCACTGATCCTGCGGGCAATCCGCACTGTCGTTGCCGCAATGCCGTCGGGTCCGACGCCGTCGATCAGAGCGCCGTCACCCGATTTCCAGAATGTGAACCCCAGCACCATGGCGGGCCGTACGAAAATCCGGTCGTATAATTCGTCGAAATACCATTTGTTGAACGAAAATGCGTAGAGCGGCCTGAACGCCCGGGACAGCTTGAGCGGCATGCCTGGGGCGAACTTGTACATCCAGACCGCAAGGACAATGCCTACGCCCCCCATAAGCAGCGGCGACAATTTGACCAGCAGCGGCGCGTGATGGGCATCGACCAGCGCCGTGTGCTGCTTCAGCACAAGGATTGAATCTCCCCAGAAGGCGTTCATGCCTGTACCGACAAAGGCGTTATACGCGACGCCGCCCGCGATGACCGATCCAACCGCCAGAACGACCAGCGGGACCCACATGATCGGCGGCGCTTCGTGCACATGCGCCAGGGTTTTCTCGTCACACCGCGGCGTGCCATGGAACGTCATCATGATCAGCCGCACGGAATAGAACGCGGTCATCAGCGCCGCCGCGATACCGAGCACATAGGCGTATTGCCCGACCGGACTGTGTGCCGCCCAAGCGGCCTCGATGATGATGTCCTTGGAATAGAAGCCGGACAATCCGAACATTCCCGGAATCCCGATCCCCATCAGCGACAGGCTGCCGATCCACATCAAGGCATAGGTGATGGGCACCAGCTTCCAGATTCCGCCCATCCGCCGCATATCCTGTTCGTCGGACATCGCGTGAATGACGCAACCGGAGCCGAGAAACAGCAGCGCCTTGAAGAAGGCGTGCGTGAACAAATGGAACATCGCCGCGCCATAGGCCGAAACGCCGGCGGCGAAGAACATATAGCCGAGCTGCGAGCAGGTAGAATACGCGATGACCCGCTTGATGTCGTTCTGCGTCAAGCCGACGGTGGCGGCGAAGAAGGCCGTCGATGCACCTACCACGGTGACGACCGCGAGCGCTACCTCCGAGTACTCGAAGAGCGGCGACAGGCGGCACACCATGAAGACACCGGCGGTGACCATGGTCGCCGCGTGGATCAATGCGGAGACCGGCGTCGGGCCTTCCATCGCATCGGGCAGCCAGGTGTGCAGCCCGAGCTGCGCGGACTTACCCATCGCGCCCATGAACAGCAGAAGGCAAAGCACCGTAAGGGCGTGAAACTCGGTCCCCAGGAAGACGAGCTTTGCGTCGGCCTTGCCCGCTACTGCGTCGAATATCTGCGCCAGTTCGATCGATCCAAACAACACGAAGACGCCGAAGATGCCGAGCGCAAATCCGAAGTCGCCGACGCGGTTGACCACGAAAGCCTTGATTGCCGCGGCGTTGGCCGATGGTTTCTTGTACCAGAACCCGATTAGCAGGTACGAGGCCAAGCCGACACCTTCCCAGCCAAAGAACATTTGCGCCAGATTGTCCGACGTCACCAGCATCAGCATGAAAAAAGTAAACAGGCTGAGATAGGCAAAGAACCGCGCCTTGCCGGGATCGTGATCCATGTATCCGATCGAATACCAATGCACGACCGCGGATACCGTGGTGACGACGATCAGCATCACTGCCGTTAACTGGTCGACCAGCAACGCCCAGGAAAATGTGAAGCCGCCCACATCCATCCAGGTAAACAGCGTCACCGTGCGCGGGCTATCGTTCAGTGCAACGGCGTTGAACAGGATCCACGACAGCACGGCCGATATGGTCAACAGGCCACAGGTGACGTACATCGACCCGCGATCGCCGATATATCGGCCAAACAAACCAGCGATTATCGCGCCAAGCAATGGCAGCAGAACGACTGCGGCTTCCATTGGCGGTCAGCCCTTCATCATGTTGATGTCTTCAACCGCGATCGATCCGCGGTTGCGATAGTAGACGACGAGAATGGCAAGACCGATCGCCGCCTCCGCAGCCGCCACCGTCAGCACGAACATGGCAAATATTTGGCCGACGAGGTCCTGTAAATGGGTGGAAAACGCGACGAAGTTGATGTTCACGGCAAGCAGCATCAACTCGATGGACATCAGAATAATGATGACATTCTTACGGTTCAGAAAAATTCCGAACAAGCCAAGAACGAACAGTATTGCCGCTACCGTCAGGTAATGCGCCAAACCGATTTCAAACATCAGATGCCACTCCCCGACGGAACCTTGACCACCTCGATCGAATCCTCCCGGCGGCGCGCGACCTGGCCGGCGATATTCTGGCGGCGTACGCCGGGCCGGTGCCGCAGCGTCAGGACGATGGCGCCCAGCATAGCGACCAGCAGAATCATGCCGGATGCTTGAAACAGGTAGAAATATCGGGTGTAGAGCAATTGGCCCAGCGCATGGGTATTGCTGACCCGATCCAGCGGCGGCACCGGCGCCGCCAAACTCATCTCCGGCGCAAAGTCCCAACTGCCGAATATCAGAATAAGTTCCGCCAACAAAATCAATCCGATCAGCGCACCAATCGGTAGATATTGTAAAAAGCCTTGACGCAGTTCGGCAAAATTAATGTCCAACATCATGACAACAAACAAGAAAAGTACGGCAACCGCGCCCACATAGACGACGATCAAAATCATCGCGAGGAATTCGGCTCCCATGAGCACGAACAAGGCCGCCGAACTGAAAAACGCCAAGATCAGAAACAGCACCGAATGGACCGGATTGCGCGAGGAGACGACCATGACGCCGGCCGCGACCGCCACGAAGGCGAACAGATAGAACGCCAGCGCCTGAATGATCATCTTTCCCCCCTCACTGCCGCGTCACGGTGCGGACTTGCGCCGGCTTCCAGCACTTTTTCCCCTCCGGATGCCAGGCCGCGCAGGCCCGCTGTGTTTAGCGATACGGCGCATCCAATGCAATATTGCCCGCAATCTCCGGCTCCCATCGGTCACCGTTCGCCAGCAGTTTTTCCTTGTTATAAAAAAGTTCTTCGCGCGTCTCGGTGGCGAATTCGAAATTCGGTCCCTCGACGATGGCGTCCACCGGACAGGCTTCCTGACACAATCCGCAATAGATGCATTTGGTCATGTCGATGTCATAGCGCGTGGTCCGCCGGCTGCCGTCTTCGCGCGGTTCCGCCTCGATGGTGATCGCCTGGGCCGGACAGATCGCCTCGCACAGCTTGCAGGCGATGCAGCGTTCCTCGCCATTGGGATAGCGCCGCAATACGTGTTCGCCGCGAAAACGTGGGCTAAGCGGCCCTTTCTCATAGGGATAGTTGAGCGTGTATTTGCGGCGAAACATGCTGCGCAAGGTCAAGGACATACCCTTGACCAGTTCTGCCAACAGGAAGGCACGCGCCGTTCGGTCGATGAATGCCATTGGTCGTTTCCTCCGTCGCGCCTTAGACGCCGCCCGCCGGCGGGACCATATTGAAGACAAGCAACCAGCCTGCCGTAAAAACGACCCAGATCAGCGAAAGCGGCAGGAAGATCTTCCAACCAAGCCGCATGAGCTGATCGTAGCGATACCGCGGAAAAGTCGCCCGCACCCACAGGAAGACAAACAAAACCGAAGCGATCTTCAATGCGAACCAAATCGGTCCGGGGACCAAGGTGAAGGGAGCGACTTCAAGCGGTGGTAGCCAGCCGCCAAGGAACAGAATGACGGTCATCCCGCTCATCAGGATCATGTTCGCGTATTCGCCAAGAAAGAACATGGCGAAGGTCATCGACGAATATTCGACGTTGTAGCCCGATACCAGCTCCGCTTCCGCCTCGGGCAGATCAAACGGCGCCCGGTTGGTTTCCGCCAGCGCCGATACGAAGAACACCACGAACATCGGCAGGAGGAATGGCGACAACGAGAACGCGTGCCAATCCAGAATACCGCCCGATTGCGCCAGGACGATCTGCGACAGGTTCAGGGAACCGACCACGAGCAACACCGTGATGATCACGAAGCCGATCGATACTTCGTAGGAAACCATCTGGGCCGCCGACCGAAGCGCACCCAGAAAAGCGAATTTCGAGTTCGACGCCCAGCCGGCCATGATGATCCCATAGACGCCGAGAGACGAAATCGCGAACAAGTACAGAAATCCGACATTGATATCCGCCAGCACCAGCCCCGGGCCGAACGGGATAACGGCCCAGGCGATCAGGCTCAGCACAAAGGTGACAATCGGCGCCAGAAAGAAGATCACCCGGTTCGCACTTGCCGGGATGATGGTTTCTTTGGTGAAAAGTTTGAGCCCGTCGGCAATCGGCTGCAACAGGCCGAACCACCCGACCACGTTCGGTCCCTTGCGCAGTTGCATCCAGCCGATCACCTTGCGTTCGGCAAGAGTGAGATACGCGACCGACAACAGCACCGGCACGACGATCGCGATAATGCCGCCGATGATCCAGGCGGTCGGCAAGATATAGTCCTGCAATAATTCGGGCAGAGAGACATCAGCCATCGGTGCCCGTCGCCTCCGTTAATCCGTCCGACAATTCTTCCACACAGCGCGCCATTGTTTCCGAATTGCGGCTTATCGGATCGGTCATATAGAAATTCACAATCGGCGACACGAAGGGCTCATTCGTCATTTTTCCCTTCTTGTTGCCGAACCCCTCCAATTTTCCGGGCTCCACCGTGTCTATTGCCAGGAAACCCGGATGCGCCGCCCGCAAACCTTCCCGCAGGGCTTCCTGTGTATCGAAGCCAAGCGGTGCGCCAAGATGTTCCGACAATGCCCGAAGGATTGCCCAATCCTCCCGCGCGTCACCCGGCGGGAAGACCGACCGCTGCGCCAATTGCACGCGGCCTTCGGTGTTGACATAGATCGCGTTCTTCTCGGTGTAGGCCGCCCCTGGCAGAATCACATCCGCCGCATGGGCGCCCGCGTCGCCATGATGCCCCTGGTAAACCACGAAGGTTTTGTCGAGCTTCGCCATATCCACTTCGTCCGCGCCGAGCAGATAGACGAGTCCAATGTCGCCGGATGCCGCACCGTCGAGAATGCCTTGGGTATCCCTGCCCCCGGCGCCGGGGACGAAGCCGAGATCGAGCCCGCCGACCCTGGCCGCGGCGGTGTGCAAGACATTGAAGCCGTTCCAATCGTCCGTCACCATACCGCAATCTTCGGCAATTGCCCGCGCGGCCGCCAATACAGCCGCGCCGTCGGCCCGCGCTAGCGCGCCCATTCCAATGATTAGCATCGGCCGTTCAGCCTTCCGCAAGACATCGGCGAAGGGAGACTCACCCTTGGCGATCGCGTCCAGTGTTTCCGGCCCTGCACCGAGATAGGTGGTATCGAATCCCAGATCGTGACGCGGTCCGACGACGCCGACTTCGAAGCCCCGCATGAGCCAGCGCTTGCGCAGCCGCGCATTGATGATCGGCGCTTCCCGACGGGGGTTGCTGCCGATGATCAAGCAAGCATCCGCGTCTTCAATCCCGGCAATCGTGGTGTTGAAGAGGTAGCTGTTCCGCACCGACGCATCGAGCGCCGCGCCGTCCTGCCGGCAATCGAGATGGGGCGATCCGATGATCGCCATCAATTCTTTCAGGGCATAGAGCGATTCGACGTCGCAGAGGTCTCCCGATATGGCCGCAACTTTCTCGGGTCCGACCGATTTTACCTTGTCCGCAATGGCGGCAAACGCCTCGGGCCAGCCGACCGGCGACAACTTGCCGTCCTTGCGCAGAAACGGCCGATCCAATCGCTGGCGTTTCAGTCCGTCGCACGCGAAACGCGTCTTATCGGAGATCCATTCCTCGTTTACGTCTTCGTTGAGCCTCGGCAGGACACGCATCACTTCGTTGCCGCGGGCGTCGACGCGAATATTACTACCGACCGCATCCATCACATCGATGCTTTCGGTCTTGGTGAGTTCCCAGGACCGGGCCGTGAAGGCATAGGGTTTGGACGTCAACGCACCGACCGGGCACAGGTCGATGACGTTGCCGGACATTTCAGACTGAATGGCCTTTTCCAAGGTGGTGATTTCGGCGTTTTCGCCCCGGTTGATCATGCCGATGTCTTCGACGCCGCCGACTTCGGCGCAAAAACGGATACAACGGGTGCAATGGATGCAGCGGGTCATGATCGTTTTGACCAGCGGCCCCATGTATTTCTCTTTGACGGCCCGTTTGTTCTCGTCGTACCGGCTGCCGTCATAGCCGTAGGCCATGGCTTGATCCTGCAGGTCGCACTCGCCACCCTGGTCGCAGATCGGGCAATCCAGCGGGTGGTTGATCAGCAGAAACTCCATGACACCGTTGCGCGCCTTCTTGACCATCGGCGTGTCGGTGAACACCTCCATCCCGTCGCCAACCGGCAACGCACAGGAAGCGGCCGGCTTCGGCGGCCCTGGTTTGACCTCGACCAGACACATGCGGCAATTACCGGCGATCGACAGCCGCTCGTGGTAGCAGAAACGCGGGATTTCCACGCCCGCCTGTTCGCAGGCCTGCAGCACCGTGAGGCCGGCATCGACCTCGATTTCCTGTCCATTGATGGTGAGTTTCGGCATTCGGTGCTCCCGTCAGGCCGCTTTCGCGCCACTGCCCTTCTTGGCAAGGATGCGGCTTTCGATCTCATCCCGGAAATGGCGGATCAACCCCTGCACCGGCCAGGCGGCGCCGTCGCCGAGCGCGCAGATGGTGTGCCCTTCGACCTGCTTCGAGACATCGAGCAGCGTATCGATCTCATCGACCGATGCGTCCCCTTTGGCCATGCGTTCCAGCACCCGCCACATCCAGCCGGTGCCCTCGCGGCACGGCGTACATTGGCCGCAGCTTTCGTGCTTATAGAAATAGGCCAACCGGGCGATCGCCTTGATCACGTCCGTCGATTTATCCATGACGATCACCGCCGCGGTGCCGAGCCCGGTCTGCACTTCCTTCAGCGCATCGAAATCCATCAACACGTCGTCGCAGATCGATCTTGGGATCATCGGAGTCGAACTGCCGCCGGGGATCACCGCCAGCAGGTTGTCCCAGCCGCCGCGCACGCCGCCGGCGTGCTTTTCGATTAATTCGCGCAAGGGGATAGACATTTCTTCTTCGACGTTACAGGGATTATCAACGTGGCCGGAGATGCAGAATACCTTGGTGCCGGTGTTGTTCTCCCGCCCGAATCCGGCAAACCAGGTGGCGCCACGGCGCAGGATGGTCGGCGCGACGGCGATGCTTTCGACATTGTTGACCGTTGTTGGACAGCCATAGAGGCCGGACATCGCCGGGAATGGCGGTTTCAGCCGGGGCTGGCCCTTCTTGCCCTCCAGGCTCTCGAGCAGCGCGGTTTCCTCGCCGCAGATATACGCCCCCGCGCCCCGATGAACATAGACATCGAAATCCCAGCCCGAGCCGCAGGCATTTGGCCCCAGCAGCTTGGCTTCATAAGCTTGATCAACGGCCGCCTGTAAGCGCTGGGCTTCATTGTAGAACTCCCCCCGCACATAGATGTAGGCCGCATGGGCGCCCATCGCGAAGCCCGCCAGCAGGCACCCCTCGACCAGTTTGTGCGGGTCGTGCCGCAGGATATCCCGGTCCTTGCAGGTGCCGGGCTCGCTCTCATCCGCGTTGACGACCAGATAGTGCGGTCGCTCGCTCTCTTCCTTCGGCATGAACGACCACTTCAATCCGGTCGGAAATCCGGCGCCGCCCCGGCCACGCAGTCCGGACGCCTTGACTTCCTCAACGATCCAGTCGCGCCCTTTCTTAAGCAGTGCGCCGGTTTTGTCCCAATCGCCGCGTTTGCGGGCGCCGGCCAGTCCCCAATCGTGCTGGCCATAGAGATTGGTAAAGACGCGGTCCTTATCCTGCAGCATCAGCGTCTACTCTTTCGCCAGTTCAAGATCGGTCAATGTGGTCAGGCCGCCGGCGGGTCCGGAGGTCTGACGTTCGATTTGCGGTCCCGGCGCCGGTGCATCGCCCTTCTTCAAGGCGTCGAGCACCTGCACGATGGACTTCGCATCCAGGTCTTCAAAGAAATCGTCGTTGATTTGCACGATCGGCGCATTCACGCAGCCGCCGAGGCATTCGACTTCAACCATGCTGAACAGCCCGTCCTTCGTCACCTCGCCGTAATCGATGCCGAGATGCTTCTTCATGGCGTCCACCACCTCCGCCGATCCGCGCAGCCAGCAGGGCGTGGTGGTGCAGCATTGCAAATGAAACTTCCCGACCGGCTTGAGGTTGATCATGGTGTAGAACGTCGCCACCTCGACGACCCGGATCCGCGCCACGCCGAGCATCTGCGACACCGTGTCGATGACCGCGTCGTCCGCATGCCCGCCGTTCTGGCGTTGCGCCATGTCGAGCAAGGGAAGGACCGCGCTCTGTTGCCGGCCTTCCGGATAGCGGGCAATAATTTTTTCCGCCATCGCCAGGTTTTCGTCGTTAAATCTAAAGTCGTCGCTCATGTCTTGCGTCACGCCTGTTTCTGCCTATCGATCGATCTCGCCGAACACGACATCCATCGACCCGAGAATGGCGACCGAATCCGCCAGCATGTGACCCTTGCACATGTAGTCCATCGCCTGTAAATGCGCGAATCCGGGCGCCCGTATCTTGCAGCGGTAAGGCTTGTTGCTGCCATCGGAAACGACATAGACGCCAAACTCGCCCTTCGGCGCTTCCACCGCGGTATAGGTCTCTCCCGCCGGGACATGGACGCCTTCGGTGTACAGTTTGAAGTGATGGATCAGCGCTTCCATCGACCGCTTCATCTCCCCCCGATTTGGCGGCGAAACCCTGTGGTCACCGTGCACCACGGGGCCGTCGGGCATTTTCTCGATACATTGATCGATAATACGCAGGCTCTGCCGGAGTTCCTCGACCCGCACCAGGTAGCGGTCGTAGCAATCGCC
>CAYYBI010000341.1:0-2529 GCA_964469835.1 uncultured Rhodospirillaceae bacterium | reverse complement strand
GTCCGGAAAGCCCAAGTGCCATTTGTTCCAGGCTTTGTAGTTGGTTGAAGCGGTTCGCGGGTCGTGGGCGAAGGTCAGCGCGAGATTCTGATGCGCATCCGGGTCGTAGAGAGACAGCGAACTGTCGACGAGTTCCAGCGATTTCCGGTATTCGCCCGCGCGGAACCGCTCCAGCGCGAGCATGCGCATGTTTACACATCGGTGGCCGCTGTTTCCGCTTTCCGCCGTGATTTTCTCGAGACGGTCGGCAAGGCTTTCTGACGGCTTGTCGGCCATGTATCGACTTGCCCAAACGCCGAACATCGACGCCACCAGCAGGTCAGGTTCACCGATCGCCTCTGCCAGCGCCAGGGCGCGTTCGAATGCAGCCAGCGTCGCCGGCGCCTGATAACCCAAGTTTGCCACCAGGGCCTGACCGAGCTCGACCTGTATTTGCAGTTCGCGCCGCTGCCATGCCGCATCGTCGCCGAACAGTTCGCAAAGCCGAATTGCTGCGCCAAAGTTGGCGATTGCTTCCTTGTAGGCCGGTTGGGCGACCGCCAATGCGCCTGCCCGCTGCCAGTAGTCGATGGCTTGTTCTTTCCTGCCGGCATACTCCGCATGGCGCGCCAGAATTTCCGGGCTGACATTCCCCCGGCGTTCCAGCGAGTCGACGATTTGGCCGTGAATGGCCTCGCGCCGACTTTTCAACAGGCTTTCATAGGCGGCATCCCGCACAAGGGCGTGCTTGAACAAATACCGGCGATTCGAGACCGAGCCGCGGCGGAAGATCAGTTCGGCGGCCGTCAGTTGGTTGAGCGCCGACTGCAGTTCCTGCTCCGGAAGGTCGACAATTTCGGCCAAAACGGTGTGCTCGAATTCCCGGCCGATGCAGGCGGCCATTTGCGCCACCGCCTTGACGTCCGGAATGCGATCCAGGCGCGCCATCAGCGAGTCGTGGAGTGAAGATGGGATGGACGTCTTTCCTGTTTCCAATACGGCCTTAGTCAGCTCTTCGACGAACAGGGGCACGCCATCGGTGTGAGCGATGATGGCGTCGACGACCTCGGTTGGCAGCACCTCGCCCCCCAACCTGGCGACAATCGCTTCCATGCCCGCTCGGCCGAGACGGTTCAGGGTCAGGCGGGTGACGTGCGGGTGGCCGGCGATCTCCGGCTGGTTGTCCGGACGGCTCGTCATCAGAATCAGCACGGGTGCGTCGACGACGGCATCGAGACAGTGTTCGATCATTTCAAAAGTGGTCGGGTCTATCCAATGGGCGTCCTCCAGGACGAGGAGCACCGGTCCTTGGCGCGCCAGCCCCAGAACCTGGTTGATGAGCGCTTCCAGGGTGCGCGCCCGTCGGATCGCCGGCGGAAAATCGAGCTGGCCATATCGTTCGGCGCCATCGAGACCCAGCAGCTCGGCGATCAGGGCAATATCGGTACCCACACTATTTGCGCGCGCGAGCAACGCTTCCAGCTTGTCGAGTTGGGCGGTTTTCGGGTCCTCGGGCGCGAAATCGGCGGCGTGCCGCAATTGCTGGATAACCGGGGCCAACGCACTGTCGGTTTGATACGGCGAGCACTGATACTGGATCCGCGTATGGGGCTCGTCCGCGAGGGCATCGAGCAAGCCGCGAACGATCCTGGATTTGCCGATGCCCGCTTCGCCGACAAGCAATACGCCTTGCGCCTCCCCGTTTTTGACCAGCGACCAGCGCTCCCTGAGCAGCGCCAGTTCCTGATCGCGGCCGACAATCGGCAGCACCGCACCGGTACGCGCCTCGAACCGTGTTTCGAGCGAGCGCTCTCCAGTGACCACGAAGGCCTGCACCGGATCGGCGAGCCCCTTCAGCGCATGCTTTCCGAAATCGTCAAGGATGAATCCGGACTCGAGCAGGCGCCGCGTCGTCTCGCTGATCACCACCTGACCGGGACCTGAGATGGCCTGCAATCGCGCCGCGAGGTTCGGCGCGTCACCGACCACCGTCTGCTCCTGCGCCGCATTCTTGCCGATGAGATCACCAACAACGACGAGACCCGTGGCGATGCCGATGCGCGCCGCCAGCGGCTCCCCGGAAGGCGGCGAATGTCGAGCCACCGCCTTGGCGAGTGAAAGCCCGGCTCGAACCGCCAGCTCGGCTTCGTCTTCGTGGGCCTTGGGATAGCCGAAATACGCGAGGACGCCATCGCCCATGAACTTGGCGATAAAGCCGTCGTAGCGGGCGATGACGCCGGCGCACGCGTCCTGATACGTCCTGATCACGTCGCGCATGTCTTCCGGATCCAGGCTCGCCGACAACGCGGTCGAACCGACGAGATCGCTGAACAATACCGTCAGTTGTCGCCTCTCCGCGGCTTGGGGGGATGCGGAAGATGTCTCGCGGTCGCCATTTTCGGGAATTGCTTCCGGGATTTCCGATTTGACCTGACCCAGCGCGCCGATGTTGGCCAACAACCGGCGCCGGGGGCCAAGCGGCAACCCGAGGTCTCTCAAATCCCCTTCGGTGATGTGGGGAAGGTCACGCAAGCCGACTTCGTTCTCGAA
>CAYYBI010000340.1:0-2832 GCA_964469835.1 uncultured Rhodospirillaceae bacterium | reverse complement strand
GCAGCGCCGCGATCGCCTCGCCGCATTCCACGATCGTCAACGGGCCGAACGGGCTGGCGACGCAATGGCGGGGCACGGGGTTTAGCCGTCCGTGTCCGCAGACGGCACGGCGCCGGACAACGCGTCGCGCAGCGCCGCCGGATCGGTCACGGGCGCGGAACAGGTCATGCCCTGGCAGAGATAGGCCGTGGCCTTTCCATCGATCGCACCCTTGCCTGCGGCAGGATGGCCTGGTGGCAATTCGGCATCGGGTGGCACGGCGGTCAGGACCCGATTCGGCAGGGAAAGGTGGCGCAGCACGTCGGTCAGCGCGGCCTTGCCGGGGGTGTCGGCTGCGCCGATGATCACCACCTGCTGGCCGGATTGCAGCAGTTCCTGGCCGTTGAGCAGACTGGAGAGCGGGAAGAAATTACGCTGCAGCTCACCGGAGAAGGCGGCGGTCAGCGCTTCCGCCTTGGCGCGGTACCGGTCTTCGCCGGTGAGGTGATACAGCCGGGCGAAGACGCCGACAAAAACACCATTGCCGGCCGGAATGGCGTTGTCGTTGGCGTGTTTGGTGCGGGTGATCAGCCCCGGCGTGTCGGCGGCGGTGAGGAAATAGCCGCCGTGCACTGTGTCGGCGTAATGGGTGTCGGCAATGTCGATCCACGCCTTGGCTTGTGAAATGTAACCGGAATCGCCGGTCGCTTCGTGCAGCGCCAGCGCGGCCCGGCTCATATTAGCGTAGTCGTCCAGGATCGCCGCGTGGCGGGCCTGTCCGGCGCGCCAGCTGTGGTGCAGCCGGTCGCCCTCGGTCATGTCCTCGACGATGAATCGAAAGGCGCGCGCGCCCGCGTCGATCCACTCCGGCCGCGCGAAGACCCATCCTGCGGTGGCGAGGGCCGCGATCATCAAGCCGTTCCAGTCGACCAGCACCTTGTCGTCCAGCCCGGGTGGAATGCGATTTTCCCGTTCGGCCCAGAGGATCGCGCGGCATTCGGCGAGGCCGGCTTCCGCCGTATCGTCCAGCCGTCCCATGCGGTGCAACCGATTGAGGATCGTCTTGCCTTCCCAGTTGCCGTCGGGCGTCACGTCATAAGCGGATTTGAACGCCGCGGCCCGGTCGCCCAGCAAGGCATCGATCTCGGCGGCACTCCAGACGTAGAACTTACCTTCCTCGCCCTCGCTATCGGCGTCGAGGCTGCTGGAGAAACCGCCTTTTTCGGTGGTCATTTCGCGCAGGACCCAGCCGATCGTCTCGTCGACCCGGTCGGCATAGAGCGGGTTGCGCGTCTCCTGCCAGACCAGCGTCAGCAGGTCGACCAGCTGTGCGTTGTCGTACAGCATCTTCTCGAAATGCGGCCCCAGCCAGCGCTCATCAACGGAATAGCGGGCGAAGCCGCCGCCGAGATGGTCGTAGATTCCGCCCTGGCACATATTGTCGAGCGAGACCTGTACCGCCTTGCGGTGGGTGTCCTGCCCCTGTCGTTTCCAGGCGCGCCAGATTTGCTCGAGGATTTGTGATTGCGGGAATTTCGGTGCGCCGCCGAGGCCGCCGCGGAAGGCGTCGACATTCTCTGCCAGTTTATCGGCGATCTGGTCGAGCAGCGCGATCGGTACGGTCCCGCCTCCCGGCTCGGGCTGCGACAGTTTGGCGAGCCCGTCGCGTAACGCCGTTACGTTCTGGTTGATCCGGTCGGGTTCCTTGGCAAAGACGGTGGCGACACTGTCCAGCACCTGCGGAAATCCGGGGCGCCCAAAGCGGGGCGCCGGCGGAAAATAGGTGCCGCCCCAAAACGGATCGCCGTCCGGCGTCAGGAACATGGTGAGCGGCCAACCACCCTGTTCGCCCATCATGTGGAGGGCGGATTGATAGATCGAGTCGATATCGGGCCGTTCTTCGCGGTCGACCTTTATATTAACGAACAACGCATTCATTTTTTCGGCGATGCCGTCATTCTCGAAACTCTCATGGGCCATCACGTGACACCAGTGGCAGGCCGCGTATCCCACGGAGAGAAGGATCGGCTTGTTTTCGGTCTTGGCCTGGGCCAGTGCGTCTTCGCCCCAGGCCTGCCAGTGCACCGGATTTTCCCGATGTTGCTGAAGGTAGGGGCTGGTTTCGAGATGTAAACGGTTTGCGCTCATGTCGCCCTTCGTTTCTACGATTTCTGCCGTTGCCGCCCCTGTCGGGCCGCTGTAGCGTGCGCGCGACGCCGGGATCCATGGCGAGACTCCATCTTTACCGGGGCCGGCCGGTCGGGTCACTTTATTTATTGGGTGAAGGCCCGTGGGTGGAGGCGGGCGCGGGAGGCGTGCGATGGCGCAGACGATTTATGCATTGGCGAGCGGGGCGGGGCGCGCGGGCGTTGCGGTGATACGCCTGTCCGGGCCGGAGGCGTTGGCCACTGTCGAGGCGATGTCGGACCGCGCGCCCGCGAGTCCGCGTGTGTTGCGGCGGGTTCGGTTGGCCGATCCGACGGGTGGGGCGGTGCTGGATGATGGCATGGCGGTCTGTTTTCCGGGACCGCATAGCTACACGGGCGAAGACGTGGTGGAGCTGCACGTGCATGGCGGCGTGGCCGTACTGTCCGCGGTTCTCGATGCGCTCGGTCGGCGGCCGGGATTACGGCTGGCCGAACCCGGGGAATTCACCCGGCGGGCGGTGCTCGCGGGCAAGATGGACCTGACCGCGGCGGAGGGGCTGCTCGACCTGATCGAGGCGGAGACCGACGCCCAGCGGCGCCAGGCATTGCGGCAGGCGGACGGTGCTCTCGGCCGGTTGTATGATCAATGGCGGGCGGTTCTGGTGGGCGCGTTGGCGCATCTCGAGGCGGAGATCGATTTTCCCGA
>CAYYBI010000339.1:0-18047 GCA_964469835.1 uncultured Rhodospirillaceae bacterium | reverse complement strand
CAAGGGTTCCGCTCCCAACGTTACCAAGCCGGCGTCGGATAAGCAGGTGGCCTCCGTGCCGCTGCGAATCAGCATGACGACGCCCAAAGGGGTCGCCCCCGTCTACCGCCTCAAGGAACAATTGAGCATGACGGTGACGACATCCCGCGATGCATTTATCTACTGTTATTATCAGGACGCCCGCGGCTCCGTCGCGCGCATCTTCCCGAACAAGTTCCGGCCGAATGCGCTGATTAGCGCCAACAGTCCGCTCGATCTCCCTGGCAACAATTCGCGCTTCGGGATCATCTTCGACACGGCCGGCGCCAAGGAAGAGGTTCTCTGCATCGCCTCCACCCAGGAAGTCGGGCTGCGTTTACCGAACAAGCTCAAGCAGAAGGACCTAAGCCCTCTGCCGGTAGCCTCGCTCGACGAATTGGTCAGCGCGTATCGCAAAGTAACTTCATCCGGCGTGACCAATGCGCGGCTGCCCATCAGCGTCCGGAAATAACCGGCAACGGAAAGGAACCAAACCATGTTTTCCAATCGTAAACTTGTGGTGCTCGCCGCCGCGCTTACAATCCTTGCGGCATCGTCGCAAAGTATCGGCCTGCATGCGGAAATAACCAAAGGGTCCGCCAAGGGACATGCGATCAATGCCGCGGGCGGCACCACCCGACTGGCCACGAACATACCGCTCCGTGTGGAGTGCTGGCAGGAAGGCCGAAAGATCATCGATGAGAAGGAAATGTACAGCTTCTCGATCAACAGCCTTCTGGAGCGGGATTCCGTCTCCTTCCGCCGCGAAGCGCGCGGCAATCCGGACCTCTTCATCGTGTCGCTGAAACATTCAACCTGTCTTATCCAGGGCACGAAACAGCGGCCGAAGACCTGACTGGGAATGGCCGAAGATACGGAAAAATGGGGTCTATCCGATACGGCGCGTCGCATTGTTTGCGGCGCGCCTTTTCTTATCCATGAGCCAGGTCTTAACGCGGGTTGCTCTTGCGCCGGTACCCTTTGATCGCGGACAAGGCCGCGCGCACCTGTGCTGCATAATCCTTGCCGTCGGCCCGCGCTTTGCGCATCGCCCGCTCAATCTCCCGGCGCATCGCCGGGTTCATTTTTGCGGCCTCCAGGATCGCCACGTTACTCGGGACATCCTCTTTGGATTTCTCCTCTTTGCGGAGCTTCTTCACCGCGTCCAGCGCCGCCCTAATTTGAGCGTCGCGGCCCCCGCCCTTGCCGCGCGTCGACAGGATCGCCGTATTGATCGTTTTGCGCAGCTCCGGCGCGACATTCGGGGGCGCTTTCGTCGCGGCGGTCGCTTTCGCCTTAACCGGGACCGGTTTAGCCGGCCTTTTCTTTTTCCCGCCGGTTATGCGCGCCAAAACCGCCAATTTGCGATCCAAATCAGCCTTGGCCTTGATCTCCAAACCGGCAATGCGCTTCTTTCGCTCCGCGTCGGCGCGACGGCGTGCCTCCGCCAAGCGTTTATCATATTCGGCGTCAGCTTGTTTTTTTGCGGACTCAAGGAGTTTTTCTTGCAATTTTGCTGCCTGCGCGCGCGCCGTGGCAATGTCCCGCGTTTTGCGATCAGCGATCTTCGTCTCCGCCGCCGCCAAGCCTTGTTCTCTCGTTTGGTCCGCAACACGGCGCGCCGCCATCACCTCATTTTGTCGTGCCTTGTCGGCCAGTTTTTTGGCCCGATCCAAAATTTGTTTACGGAAGAGCGCCGCCTTCTTTTCCGCCCGCGCCATGGCGGCACTGTGCGCGACCGCTGCCTTCTTTTCCGCCTCAGCGATGGATTTTTTATGCGATTCATCGACCGCGCCTTTAGCGGATTGCAGCGCATCCTTGAAGACGCGCTCCGCTCTCTGCGAAGCGCCCGCTACGGTTTTCTGTGCCATCATCGCCGCCCGGCTCTGCGCCTCAGCCAAACTTTTTTCTCGCGCCGCCACGGCAAATTTCTTCACATTCTCCTGGGCCTGGAGCTGCTCTTTCTCGTCTGCAGCACGGATCTCGGCCAAACGCGCTTGATAGTCCTTCTGCGCTGCTGCCTTCGCCAAGGCAAATTTCTTGGACTGCGCCTCCGCATTCTTTTTGTCCGCGTCGAGGCGTTGACGAATCGTTTTCAGCTTGGTTACCGCGGCGTCGACCTGTTCGATATAACTCGCGCCCTTTTGTCGCTCATCCTCCATCGTTTCATCGATCGCATCCAAGACGCGAGGATCGGAGAGCGTCCCCTCCACTGCCGGGCCGGGCTGGGGCGCCTGCGCCGAATTCGCGGCAACGCGCGGCAACTCCTTCAACTTGTTGCGGGCCAACGGCACGAAAATTCCCTTTGGGAACTGGTTCAGATAGGCCTGAAAATCTTCCGGGTTCTTGCTCTGAAAGATCGATTGCCAGAAAACAACTTCCCGATCGATCGCCTTGCCTTTGCTTGGCGCCGGCTTCGCGACGACTTTCGGACGGAAATAGAAATCTTCGGTAATCGAGGAAGAGGTCCAGGGAACCTGCAATCCCTTGGTCTTCTTAATCACCGCCGAACGAACATTCTTGAAGACCTTTTCGATGCTGACTCCCGGCTGCTCCAGGGATTTGAGCAAGGCGCCCGTATAGAAACTGTTCTCTCCAGTGCCATCGGCCGCAAGCCCGCCGGGACCGGCCGCATAGGCGATATAGCTCCGCGCCGGCGCGCGCATTTGCGCCAGTCCTTCCGAATAGACCTGGAAATAGTCTCGAAACGGGTTGTCACGGCAGGCATCGAGAATGACGATATTCATCTTGTTACGAGCACCCGCCATACGGCCGATGACCTTGTAGAGATCGACCGATTCCGGCTCCACGTGATCCGCCGACGTGATCAGCGCACCGACCGGAATCATGTAGTTGCGATCGCGCAACTGCACCGCATGCCCGGCGTAATAGAACAGGCCGACACCGCCCTTCTCCAATTCGCGGCCGAATTCGATAATCGCACGCTGCATCTGCTTTTGGGACGCATCCATCCGCCCGATCACTTTGAAGCCCAGCCGCTTCAAAACTGCCGTCATGTCGCGCGCATCGTTGAGCGTATTCGGTAGGGAGCTCTTCGCATAGGCACCGTTGCCGATAACCAGGGCTGTCCGGCGTTCGGCCATGGCCGGCGCTGCCCAGCACAGAAGCACCGCCACGGCGACAATGTACGCCAGAAGGGTCAATTTCTTATCGTTGCGCGTCAAATGCCACATTGCCGTGTCGAAACCTTGCCGCCTCCATCCGGTCAAGGAGGATGGTATAATTTTAGCGGCCTTCCGGCTAGATCAAGTAAGAGGCCTGACGCACTGCGCAATCGGGCGTCCTCGAAGGATTCCGGCAAGACATTTTGGGCTTAATCGGCTGCTCAGCGAAGCTCGCGCGCAATCCGGAATCCGTTGGTCGAATACCGGACATCGAAATCATATCTCAGCCGACTGGCCGCCCGGGCGTAAGTCGCATCGTTGCGCCACGAGCCACCCCGCAGGACGCGGCCGCGGCAGTCCGAAGCATCCCATGCGCGGCCATCTCTCGGCGCGGAGGCATAATTTTTATGCCAGCAATCGGCGGTCCATTCCCATACACCGCCCGCAACGCCATGCAGACCAAAGGGGTTTGCTTTATCCCGACCCACCGATTGCGGCAGCTTGCGATTCCACCCTGGATCACATTTCTTGCAGTCCGCCAAGCCGGGCGCCATCCGGTCACCCCACCAATAGAGACTTTCCGAGCCGGCCCGCGCGGCGTACTCCCATTCCGCCTCGGTCGGCAACCGATACCGCTGTCCGGTTTTCTTGCTGAGCCAAGCGGCGTATCGCATGACGTCGGACCAGCTCAGCTTGCGAACCGGATCATTCGGCTTCGCCTTGCCCAGGCTCGGTGTATAGGTGCAACCACCACCTTTCACGCACGCTTGCCACTGAGCAATGGTGACTTCGTACTTTCCGATGGCAAAAGGCTTCAATATGCGCACCACGCGCACAGGACGTTCCGAACTGTCTCCGGTGGCCGAGCCCATCCTGAATTGACCCGCGGCAATCCGAACCATTTCAGGGCATTCCGGACAATCCTGAAATTTGTCCGCAGCGGTAGCCGGCGCTTTTTTCGGCGGTGATTTTTGCACTGCGGCGGGCGGGCGCAAGAGCGACCGTGCCGCATAAGCGAATTGGCCCGCTTTCAAGTTGACTTTGTACCAATCGCGGCCCTCAACCCGGCCAACAACAAGAATCTCTTTCCCGCGGCCCAAGGATCCGACGACCTTGGCCCTTGAATTCGGCTCTGCGTGAAGCTTGAGACTATTGACCGCCTCATAGCGTTTCCAGAT
This sequence comes from uncultured Rhodospirillaceae bacterium, assembly GCA_964469835.1. Lineage (GTDB taxonomy): Bacteria > Pseudomonadota > Alphaproteobacteria > UBA8366 > UBA8366 > JAOTYV01. The sequence continues at coordinate 13,726 of CAYYBI010000339.1, read as the reverse complement.
CAACTCGATTTTTTCCGCCGCCTTTTGCGGGGCGGCTGGTTTGGATTTCGCTGGCGCCTTTTTCGGTTTACCGCCACGCAGGTCGCTAAGCCGTTTCTTTGCTTCGGCGGCAAAAAGCCCTTTTGGAAAAACATCGAGATAGGCTTCGAAATCCGCGGCGTTCTGACTATTCTTGATAATTGCCCAGAGATCTTTTTCGAATTTTGGCGAGAATTCGAAAGTCGGAGAACTATCCGCGATCTTCACACCTCGGCTCCCACCCGTCGTCCCGACATCCCGTGTCGGCTTGGCGGCCCGCCTGTCCGCGCTGGAAACCCGGATCCCCCGCGTCGCATATGCCAATTTAGTGCGCGAACCGGGCGACGGCGCGAGGGTCACCCCCGCGCTCAAAGAAGACATGCTCTGGACAATCGGTCGGCCGTTTGGACGTTTCCCCAACGCCGACCGAACATTCTGAAAAATCGTCTCCACCCGCTGGTCCGATGTACCCAGCTCCGCCAAAAAGGCCGCCGCAAAGGAAGAAAGCGCAGGGCCGCCCTTTGCTGCGGTATCGCCATGAACGGTCGCGACCAGGAAATTGGCCGGCGCAGCTACCGGTATGGGACCACCCTCGCCTTGAAGATCGAGCACGACCACATTGGATGTCTGCCGTCCTGCCGCCGCCATTGCCGTCACGATCGCCCCGACGGAAACCGCCGAGGCCGGCACCGCATTGCCGGCACCCGCATCGAAATCCGCGCCAAGCAAGTAATTCTCACCAGAAACCGTAAGAAATCGTCCCGAATAGTAAAACAGGCCGATCCGCCCGCCCTTTAAGCGCCGCTTGAATTCAGCCGTCGCGGCGCGCAATTGATCCGCCGTCGCGTCACGCAGCAGCGCGACGTCATATCCCTGCGTCTTGAGCTGCCGCGCCACCGCCGCGGCATCAACCGCCGGCGTCGCCAAACGATCCGCCCCATAGGCGCTATTACCCACCACCAGCGCATGGTGCGAAGCGACATCCATTGCCGTCGCCAACCGGGGAAAGCCGCCGAACAGGCAAAAGCAGCACAACAGCGCGCACAAGAGCTTTACGCCAACTATCCGCATTTTCAGATAGGCGCCAAGCGTTCGCATTACCCCATATGCTGAGGCTTCTCTCAAATTGGAAATTTCCGTAGCGATCTTATCCACCTTTCAACTGGCTTCTCTTCGACCTCGTGGCTTGCCGCGGCGCGATGCACTGAAAACTCTTCGCCATTGCAGGTTCGGCGCGGCAGCTTTCCCCGATGGGATAGCGCCTACCGCGCAAGATGCAACATGTTGATCGGTCCGCCAATACTCCCCCTGATTTCGTACGAAGAGTATAGCTGAGCCACCCACGCGCGCAATCAAATCAAAGTTCCCGGACCAATCCAATAAGACGAAGCCCAATAGTCACATCAGTGTCTCGGCTCGATTGCCGTTACCTCACCGTGATTGTGATTTTTTTTGATATGATTGGCGGGTTGTGCGGTACATGGTCGTGGTCCCCCATGATCAACTGCAGGGTATGCTTACCGGGCGGCAATTCGATTATCGCCTCGGACTGCCCCGCACCGAAATGCAGATGGTTCTTGTCCGCCGGAATTTCCTCGTCCAGCGGCGGCAACGGCGCGTCAACGATCAAATGGTGATGCCCCGTGTTCTTTTTCTTGACGCCTGACGGCGCGATTCCAAAATTGCGCAGCCCGAACCAGACGCGAAACCGGCGACTTCGCACGATCTCGCCGTCATTTGGCCAGCCAATATAAAGGTATGCGTCCTTGGGCGCCGGCGTGTCACCCGCTCGTGCCGGTGTCTCACCGGTCACTGGAACGAGTGCCAAAACGAAGCCGGCAAGCGCGGATATCAACGAAACTCGCATGATGATACTCCTAAGATGGGAAACGTCGCGGTTGAGGACCGGTCGTTCTGTGATCTTAATTCGGAACGGTGACGGTAATCCGCTGTGAAAACAGCGGCGGATTGTGCGGCACATGCTCGTGGTCGCCCATGAGCAGCTGCAATGTGTGCTTTCCGGGCGGCAGATCGATACGCACTTCCGTTTGTCCGCCGCCAAAATGAAGATGATTTTTATCCGCGGGGATTTCCTCATCAAACGGCGGCAGGGGCGCATCGATGATCAAATGATGATGGCCGGTATTGGATCTCTCGATTCCCGCCGGCGCCATACCCGCGCCACGATTTCCCATGCGCAGCCAGAATTTTCCGCCATGGATAACCTGCCCATCCTTCGGCCAGATAATATACACTGCGGAGTTCTTTGGAGCCGGCGTGTTGCCGGCGAACGCCACACCGGCGCCCAGCACCACCGCAAGCGCCAGCGCGGCACTTAGTGCACTCTTGATCATGAAATTATCCCCCCTTCAGTCAACTCAACTATTAACACAGTACCACTAAATGGTAAAAATTACCTTTCTGGAATACGTTATAGCCTGATTTGAAAAGATCAAAGGTCCGGGCGAACTGCCCGGACCTGCGCGCACCGAAATTTGGACGCTAAAACGTCGCCTCGAATATCGCTCTAGAAATTGCGGTGGGGCATCAGCAATTTGACCAGTTCGGGGTATAGATGCAGCCATTCGCGGTGCCGCCGACGCCGTAATTGCTGTGGCCGTTGTAGTGGCTCCAGGATCCGTTGCCATAGCGCTGGCCGCTGCTGAAGCGGTTGCCATAGGAATAACCCTGCTTCAATTGTTTGTGCCGCGCCGCATTCCGCCATGCCTGCATCATAAGCTGGCGGTTGAGCACTTCCTGCTGTCGAAGTGCCGCTTCTCGCATGACGGCAATACGCTTGGCCAACGCCACGCGCAAATTTGCGATCGCCTTCGGCTCGCCGGCCCGGCCGATCCGGCCGTCATCCTTCAGCCAATAGGTGCCCGGGCTCAACCGCCCGATCAGGGCTTCGATCGCAGCTTTGTTTGCGAGCGGAACGGGTTCGCCGTTGATTGTAACCTGACCCTGGGCGGGTTCTGCCCGTGCGCCGGCAAGAACGGCAAACATTGCAATGATCGCCACCGCCGCAATCCTGGCGAATCGCGCAACCGGTTCGACCATGATCGAACGGGCCGGAACGGATCGGCTAACATGGGCCGGCGCAATGCCTTGGTCCCGATCTTCGCGGATCGCGGGCTGCACCATATGGGACGGCAGAACTTCCGTTTCGGAGATCATGCTACAGGACTGCGCCGCTTCGGCGTAGGCGTCGTACCGGCTGAGGCGTTCGTCCGCATCGGCGAACCAAGCGGGCGGATTTCCCAGGATGCGTTGCTTGTAGTCGCACCATTCCGTGTAAGTCATTGCCGACATGTCCCGTCTCCACCGAGTTTGCTCTCAATGGAAGAAACGTTCGGCAACGGCAAAAGGGGTTAAGCCAGGACACATTTTTTTCACGAAAACGCCGCGCCAGATAATTTGCCGCAGATTTAACCCCTATTCGGGAACGCCCGCGTTTTCACCGGTGTAGCCTCCATGGCTATGCTTCCCAACTCCCGACTGCCCGCCAGCCTTTCGCTGGCGGGCTTTTTTCAGTCGCACTGAATTAACAGCGCGCGTGGTCTCAGCGCGCCGCGCGCAGGACCGCGTCGATATCGGGCCGTTGGGAATAATCGGTCTCCGAAAAACGCGCGCGCACCACGCCTTTCCGGTCGATCACCAGAACTATTGGATGGGGAATACCATGATAGGCGGAGCCGGGCACATGCCGTTCGTTAAGGAGGCCGAATGCCCGGATGATTTCCGACTTTGGATCGGACAGCAGGGCGAAGCCGATTTTCCGCCGCTTGGCGAAGCGCGCCAATTGCGGGACGGAATCGTAGCTTACCGTCGCAATCCGATAGTCCAGCTTGGTGAATTCGGCGTACCGTTTATTCCAGGCGACCGCCTGGGACTTACAGTAAATTCACCAATCGAGGGAACGCGTAAATAAAAGGATCAATCCCTTTTTGCCGGCCACCGACGAAAAATCAACGGTTTGGCCGCGCTGGTCCGTCGCATTCAACCGGTGCGGAATTGTCTCGCCGACTTTAGGCCCGTGCTCCAGCTTATCCAATCCACCCGCAGCAGCAGCCGGGTTCAACGAACCCAGGAAAACGCAGATGGTGAGGGCAAGCGCGAAACCCGGCCCACGCAAAAAATTCAAATTCAAAACGGAAATTCCTTTCCAAAACATCGCCAGCAACACTAGCTAATTCACCCGTGCCCGGCGGCAAGGCCGCCCGCGCCATTCTTGCGCCAGGTTCCGCCTAGAGCGGGAGCCTGCCCGCAATTTCAGGTGAATCCGCGGCGTAGCGATACGCCCGGAACATCATGTTGGTCTGGCCGCCCGCAAAAAACGGGTCGAAGAAGGGCGAGACATATTCCCAAACGATTTCGCCTTCGCGCGTCACCTCGAAAACCCGGCCCCACTGCCCTTCGCATATAAGAGTATTACCGGATTCCAGGCGCTGCGCGCCGCTGATATGCGGGCTAAAGAAGGTGTACGGCGGTGATCCCTTATATTCCCAAACGCTTTTCTTGCTTTCCGGGTCCAGCTCGATAACCCGCGAAAATGGCAACGTGCCGCCGTGAATTCCGTTCGCAAAAAGCAGAATGTTGCCGTTATCCAGCATGCCGCAATCATGCTGATGTCCCCAATCGTCGTCGCGATGCTCCCACTGGAATCGGCGCGTCTTGCGATCGACAATCGCGATGAGATTGAGCCGTCGGAAACTCAGCATCACGTCGCCGTTGGGCAGCGGCGCACACGCGTTGGCATGGCCGAATTCGTTTCGAAAGCAGCGGCCGCAGATCGGATACCGTTCAATATCCATGTCACTATGCGCGTGCCATTCCCACACGATTTCGCCTTGCGGCGTCACTTCGTGAAGATAGTCGCCATAGATCAGGCCGTTATGTTCGGTTCCCGGCTGACCGCCCTGAACCCGCTGCGCCGCCTCCTCTGGCATGATCTCCCATCCGAGATACAGCGTGTTACCGTTCGCCAGCCGGCGGCAATCATGATGCTGTTCCCAGTTCTCGTACTCCCAAAGAATTTCTCCGCCCCAATCGTATTCTCGAAGGATGCCGCCCCGCCCGCCCCGCAACGGATGGCCTTCACCGCCTTCGAACCGGGACAGCGCCTCGCCGTCGAGCGGCGCATTGTCTTTCGGCTCGCCGCTCCAAAGCAGATTACCGTTTTCCAGCAGATAGACGTTGTTCCCCGGATTGAGGGGAAAGCGCCATTCATGCACGACCTTGCCGTCCATATCGATCAGATAGGCGGCGCGGCCATTCAAGCGGACGATCAACGTAAACCCCGGGCTCGCCTTCGCCCGGTCATGGGTCAACACACCGACATCGCGATATCGCATGGTTCAATTTGGTTCCTTAAATAGCGTCCCCGATCCCGGGGATTTCCTACGACGGCAATCCCTGCGACGGCAGCCGCTTGATGAGGGTCCAGATATTCGGCAGTTCGCCGACCGGCACCTCGATAAGCGCGGGACCGCCCGCGTCGAAGGCCTCGCGCATGGCCTTGCGCAATGCGTCGGGCGTTTTCGCCCGGATGCCGAGCATGCCGAAACTCTTGGCCAGGGCCACGAAATCCGGATTGTGCAACTCCACCGCGATATTCCGTCCGCCAAAATTGTCTTTTTGAATCCGTTTCACATTGCCGAAGGCGCCATCGGCAAAAACGATGGTGACAAGGTTGATGCCGTGCGCGACCGCGGTCGACAGCTCCTGGACATTGAACATGAACCCGCCATCGCCGGAAATTACCACCACTTTGCGGTCGGGGTTCCCGACCTGGGCGCCGAGACCCGTCGGGAAACCAAGACCAAGCGTTCCCTGGTAGCCGGGCGTGATAAGCGTACGGGGCCGATAAATCGGCATCCAGTTCTGCGTGAACGTCGCGAGCTGCGTGACATCGGTCACCAGGATGCCATCTTCCGGCAGTTCGTCGCGAATGACTTTCGCGATGCCGTACTGCGGCTCGAGCGCCGACAGCTTGCCCTGTACCTCTTGCTTTACCGCATTCAGCTCGGTCTTGCGCGAGGTCCGTTTGCGATTATGGGCCTCGATCCCCTTCGCCAGCCCGGCCAATCCGGCCCTGGCGCTCGCGATGATGCAATGGTCCGCCGGCCTTGGCTTGACCGCTTGCTCGGGGTCGATATCGACGCGGACGACCTTGACCTCGTCCTCGCGACCCCAGGCCAGTGCGGGCGCGAGAAAGCGCGTGCCGACGACAAGCACAACGTCCACGTCCGGCCACAGGCCCTGGCCTGCAATCATGCCTTGCGCCAGATAGTGTTCGTCGCTCACCGCCCCACGGCCGGTCCGGCTCATCACCACCGGCGCCTCCAGCAATTCCGCCACCCGCAGCAATTCCGCCTCGGCGCCGTAGACGCCGCTGCCGACGAAGATCGCCGGTTTTTCGGCGCCGCCCAGCAAGCGGGCCGCAGCGTCGATGGCGGTCTCGTCCAGCGCTTCATCGTCGTCGAACGACTCCGGCTCGAGGAGCGTCACGTCTTCCGTCTTCCCCATGATGTCGGGTGCCATTTCGAACACCCCCGGCTGGTGTCGCCCCGCCAGCATCGACCGCAATCCATCGTGCAGAACCGTCGGCGTTTCGGCCGGTGACTCGGCGCGCCCAACCCATTTTACGACGCCGCGCATGGCGCCCGGCTGATCGCGAATCTCATGCGGAATGCCAAGCCCGAGGCCAATCTGGTACGACGGAATTTGACCGGTGAGACACAGCACCGGCACGTTGGACGCCGCCGCGGTCGATAGCGCCGCCGCGGCATTGAGAACGCCCGGACCGGGGACGACGGTGCAGACGCCAAGCTTGCCGGTGGACTGGGCGTAGCCCAGCGCCATATAGGCCGCACCCTGTTCGTGTCGCGTGTGCAGGGTACGGACCGAATTCTGCGTCTCGTACAGCGCATCGAACATGTGGTCGAGCTGAACGCCGGGCAGGCCAAAAACCGTATCGACGCCATTCTTGATCAGAGTCCGGACGATCGCCTGTCCGCCCGTCATTTTTTCCCCGGCGGTTTTCGCCATGATGCTCTCCTTCGATTGAATTGCCGGCCAGGGCGCCAAATTCCCCGACCGGCGGCGGCGCTATTGCGCAGGCGAGAACGGCGCCGGCAACAGAATTTTGTTTTCCTGGGCAACCAGCCGGCCGCCAGGTCCTTTCGGCGGCCAGATCCCTTCGGCCTTCGCCTTGGCTCGGACCTGCTCGCGCTGAGCGAGGCTTTCATACCCCCAGACATGGACGTGCTTGTTGAGCGCGCCGACTTCGCTGTACATGGAAATGACCAGCGGCGACAATTTCCGCCGCCCGTCGATCGCCCCTTGCCAGGCTTCGATGGTCGCCGGGACCGCGCCCGGTTTCAACGTATAGCTCCGCATCTCGTAAATCGGGCCGTTCTTGCCGGTCAGCATTTCGGGCGAGACCGGTGACGGCGTGAAAATTTCGGAATTCATCGACACGAGAAATTCGCCAATCGCCGGCGGCCAATGCGGCGACTTGGCCGCTTCGGACCGGATCTTTTCGCGTTCCGCCATGTCCGCATACGGCCAGACATGGATGATCTGATTGAGCGGCCCGATCTCGGAATACCAGAAGGCCGCGAGTTCGGAATGTTTCTTCCGATGTTCGTAGCCTTCACCAAACCGGTCGATGACCGTCTGTAAGGAACCCGGAACAAGTTGGTACGTGCGTACTTCATAGATCATAGCCGTTCGCTCCTGACGCTGGTCGCCGATTTCGGCGTGTTATGACTCCCAGGTAAAACGATGACAGCGTTTTGCCGCGCGATCAAATTGCCGCCCCGGCTTGTGGTCGCCCTACCGGAAACGATAAGGTTTCGGGGCTTCTGTCACACTCGGGGAAAAGAATTTCATGGGCATCGATTACATAGTTGTGGGCGCCGGGTCCGCCGGCTGCGTCATGGCGAACCGGCTGAGCGAGGACGGCGCGCAGGTCGTTCTGCTGGAAGCCGGCCCGAAGGACCGCAATCTGATGATCCATATTCCAGCCGGAGTCCGGACGCTGCTGTACCACCCGAAAATCAACTGGAACTACAGCAGTGAACCCGAAGCCGGCAGCGGCGGACGGCGCATTCACTGGCCGCGCGGCAAGGTGCTGGGCGGATCGAGCTCGATCAACGGCATGCAATATGTCCGTGGGAATGCTACCGACTATGACGGATGGGCGCAGCGCGGCTGCATCGGCTGGTCGTATGACGAGGTGCTGCCCTACTTCAAGCAGTCCGAGGATTTCCGCGAGCGCGGCGATGGCGCCTATCGGGGCCATGGCGGCGTGCTGAAAGTCGAGGAGGCCCGCACCATCCTGCCGCTGACGCACCGGTTCGTCGAAGCCGCCCAACAGGCCGGTTTTCCCATGACCCCGGATTACAACGGCGCGCAGCAGGACGGGGTCGGATACTCGCAAATGACCCGCAGCGGCCGCCGCCGTGCTTCCACCGCTCAAACCTTTCTGGCCGAAGCGAAGGGCCGTCCCAACCTGACGATCGAAACGGACGCGATCGCCACCAGATTGCTTTTTGACGGCAAAAAATGTGTCGGCGTGGCGTTTCGCCAGGGCGGGCGCGACCGCGAACTCCGCGCGGACCGGGAGGTCATCGTCAGCGGCGGCGCGATCAATTCGCCGCATCTGCTGCAGGTCTCCGGCATCGGACCCGGCGCCCACCTGAAATCGCTGGGCATCGAGACGCTGCATGACCTGCCCGGCGTGGGCGGCAACCTGTCCGACCATTATGTGACCCGGATCGCGCATCGCGTGAAGAACGCGATCTCGATGAATCAGCTGGCCCGGTTCCCCCGGGTCGTTCCCGAAATCGCCCGCTGGGTGCTCCGGGGCGATGGCGCGCTCACCTTCGGCGCGACCAGCGCCATGGTGTTCACCCGCAGCCGCGAGGGGCTGAGCAGCCCCGATTTGCAGCTGCTATACGCACCGGTCAGCTTCGAGCCGGAAAAGAAGAATGTCCTTGAGCATAAGCCCGGCATGGCCGTTGCGGTCTGTCCGGCGCGCCCGGAGAGCCGGGGCACGATCATGGCCGCCAGTCCGGATCCGCTGCAGCCGCCGGCCATTCGGCCGAACTACCTGTCGGCGGAAAGCGATCTACACGTGATGCTGGCGGGTATTCAGCAAACGCGGAAGATCTTTGCCGCACCCGCCATCGCCGAGTTTTCCGAGGGCGAGGTTCGGCCTGGCACCCCGATCGAGACGATCGACGACGTGCGCGCGTTCGCCCAGGCCCAGGGCACAACGATCTATCACCCGGTCGGAACCTGCAAGATGGGCGAAGATCCCATGGCAGTGGTCGATTCCCGGCTGCGGGTCCACGGCATCGCCGGCTTGCGGGTGATCGACGCGTCCGTCATGCCGACCGTCACCACGGGCAACACCAACGCACCGACGATCATGATCGCGGAAAAAGGCGCGGCAATGATCCGGCAGGATGCCGCAGCCTAGTCTGAACGGCGCGCCGACCGACACCCCATGCCGTCGCGAGAATGCGGAATGCCGATCCGGTGGTCCTGTCGGATAGCGGAATTCCCAATGCGCCGCGATCTTTGCTATACACACGCAGCATGATCATCGCCCAAATCTCCGACACTCATATCGACCTGGACGGTCCGCAGAGCGCCGACCGTAGGCGCTATCTCGAGCTTTGCGTGGACGACATCAATGGGCTCGACCCGTTGCCGGATGTCGTCATTCACACCGGCGATCTCACCAACTCGGGAAATCCACAGGAATACGACGCAGCGAAAAAAATCTTCCGCAATCTGTCGGCCCCCCTGTATGTCACCGCAGGGAACCGCGACGATCGAAGCGCGCTGCGCTCGGCCTTTCCCGCCGACGATTATCTGCTGCCCGACTCGCCCTTCCTCCAGTACCGCGTCGACGACTTCCCGGTGCGATTGATGGTTCTCGACACACTGAGCGAAGACAGCAACAAGGGCGATTATTGCACGGTCCGGGCGGACAGCCTGAGCGCCGCACTGGCCGAGGATACGACTAGGCCGACGGCGGTCTTCATGCATCATCCGGCGTTTGAGGTTGTCGAGTCCGATTATCCGTTCCAGTTCGAGTCGCGGGACGCGATCGCCAGGATTGGTCAGGTCCTGAATCGGCATGGCTGCGTCATCCACGCCTTCTGCGGCCATACCCACCGCGCCACCGCCGGCACCATCGGCGATGTGCCGGTGAGCAGCACGCCGAGCGTCGCCGTCGACTTGCGGCTCGGCACCTATCCGGACGCGTTTCAAACCATTCCGCTCTATCAGATCCATCGATTCGACGCGAAGCACGGCTTCGTCAGCGAGATGCGCGCAGCCGGATATCGGTGAGCGGCACAGCAGGTAAAGGATCGCAACCGTGAACCCGTCAAAATCAGCGACGCTTACGGAATTGACTAACCGCCTCATCGCCTTTCGCGACGCCCGCGACTGGCGGCAGTTTCATTCGCTCAAGAACCTGATCCTGTCGGTCGGCCTCGAATCGGCGGAACTGCTTGAACTGACCCAGTGGAAGGACGACGAAACCGTCGACTCCGCCGCGGCGGATCCGGTGTTTCGCGACCGTCTGGCGGAGGAATGCGCGGACGTTCTGCTCTACCTGCTGCTGATCGCAGAGCGTGCCGGGTTCGATCTTACGGCCGCCGCGGCGGCCAAGATCGAGACCAACGAGGTCAAATATCCGGTGGAAAAATCCCGCGGCAACGCCCGTAAGTACACCGATCTGTAATTTGACGGTCCGGCGCGGACGATGTCTAGACCATTTCTTGTTTAAATTGACTCAAGTGAAATGGTCTACCTCTTTGTTTTTACGCAAATACGTCGTCGCGAACCGTTTCGGTTCGCTCGGGATTTGCTCTAGTCCAGACTGTCGTAGTAGGCCTGCAGCACTTCGAGAACCTCGGGGCGGCTGAACTCGGGCGGCACCGCCTCATGGTTCGCGAACATTTCCCGGAGCCGTGTGCCCGAGACGTTCAGCCGATCCTCGTTCGGATGCGGACAGGTCTTGCCGGTCGCCATCCCATCGCATTTGAAGCAGTAGAAGGTGATGTCGATCTTGAGCGGCTCGATTTCCATGCTGTCCGGCGGAATCTGGTCGAAGATGTGATGGGCGTCGAACGGTCCGTAGTAGTCGCCGACACCCGCATGGTCGCGCCCGACGATCAGGTGCGAGCAGCCGAAATTCTGCCGGAACAGCGCGTGCAACAGGGCTTCGCGCGGGCCGGCATAGCGCATCTCGATGGGATAGCCGGCTTGTATGATGGTGCCCGGCACGAAGTAATGCTGCACCAACGCGTCGATTGCGTCGACGCGGACATCGGCCGGAATGTCGCCCGGTTTCAACGCGCCCAGCACCTGATGGATCAGCACGCCGTCGCAGATCTCGATGGCGACCTTGGCGAGATATTCATGGCTGCGGTGCATCGGGTTTCGGGTCTGGAATGCCGCCACCTTCGACCAGCCCTTCTCCTGAAACAGCGCGCGGGTTTCCGCCGGCCGATGGTAGAGACCCTTATATGTCTCGGGGAAGTGACCCTCCGAGAGCGCCATGACCCGGCCGGCCAGGTTGATCTCGCCCTGTTCCATGACTTTCTGCACGCCGGGATGGGCCGGATCGGTGGTGCGGAAGACGCTTTCGCATTCCAGCGCCCGGTCGATGGCGTATTTTTCAGAAACCGTCAGCACGCCGAGAAGATCACCGGTTTCGCCATCGGAGAGCGCCACCTCTTCGCCAATTTGGATGCTGTCGGCCAACGCCTTGCCGCAGGAAAGCGTAATCGGAATCGGCCAGAACAGGCCGCTCGCGAGTTTCATATCGACGCAGGCGCCGCGCCAGTCCGCTTCGCCCATGAAGCCGTCGAGCGGGGTGTAGGCGCCCATTGCAAGCATGAACAGGTCGGATACTTCGCGCGTCGACAATGGCACGCTTTTCAGTGTCGCAGCCCGTTTGTGCTCATCGGCGCGTTCCGCCGAGGGCAGCAAAAGCGGCTTGAGAGAATCGCCGCCGTGCGGCCGTACCAGCTTCGACATTTTTGCGTCTCCTATCCTTCTCGCTTCGGCAGCCGCCGCCCACCGGCGACGTCAGGGCATCCGGAACGATGCCGTTCCCCGGCGCGTCCCGCTTCGGGCGCAATCCGGACCCGTCGCTCCATCCAGGAAGGTTCTTCGATGGACCCCGTCTATTCGACGATGTGATACACGGGGGCCTTCTCCATTTCCCAATTCCCGGATTCCCGGTCGTACTGGGACAAGGTGAAGCAATGCCAATCGGTATCATCCAGCTTCGGATGATCGGCCCGATAATAATAGCCCGGCCACCGCGTTTCCGTCCGGAACATCGTGTGATGCGTCACGCACTCCGACGCCAGCACCCGGTGCTGAAGCTCCCACGACCGCTGAAGTTGATGAAGGTCTTCGGCGCCAAGATAGGCGAGGTCTTCCTTCAGCATGTCTAGCAACTCGAGCCCGCGAGTCAGCAAGGGTTCGTTGGTCGTGTAGTGCGAACTGATGCCGCCGACATATTCGTCCATGATCTTCTCGAGACGCTGAAGGCCATGAATCGGCAACAAGTAGCTTGGCGAAACGGTTCCCGCGACGATCTCGTTGCGGCCGACCTGATAGGTCTCCAAAGGTTGGAAGACGACTTTCTCGAGATCTTCGTACTCCGCCTCGCTCACTTGCGGCACGTCGTTACCCAGGTCGTTCACATAGTTGACCGCTGCCTTTCCGGCAATCCGGCCTTCCGTGAAGGAGCCCGACGAGAACTTGTGGGCGGTGCCACCGATCGTGTCACCGGCGCCAAAGAGTCCTTCGACAGTCATCATCCGGTTGTAGCCCCACTGGTATTCCGCGGGGGCGTAGTCTTCCGGTCCGCTCGCCCAGGCGCCGGAACACGTGGCGTGGGAGCCCATGACGTATGGCTCGGACGTGGTCAGTTCGGGATTGATTTCCTTGGGATCGATGTTCTGCGACGCCCAGACGACGGCCTGGCCGATCGTCATGCCGAGGAAGTTTTCCCAGCCCACCGTTTCCTTGTGCGGATCCTGGAAGGCCTCCTTGGTTACCATGCGGATGGGACCACGACCGGCCTTGACCTCCTCCAGAAACGCGTGGTTTCGCAGGCAGGTCGGCACCGGGTGCCGATCGATATAATCCCCGACCAGTTCCTTGGTATTTTCGTACCATGTGGGCTCATAGTTATTCCCATATGCGTTTTCGGTGTACGTCTTGAGATGGAGGAAATAGGCGCCGACCGGACCGTACCCGTCCTTGAATCGGGTAAGAACGATCCGGTTCTCCATCTGCGTCATCTTGGCGCCGGCCAGGATCGGCAACGCATATGCGGACGCGCTACTCCACGGGGCATACCATGTCCGCCCCATACCTTCACCGACCGCACGCGGCTTGAAGATGTGCGACGCGCCACCGGCGGCGACGATAACCGCCTTCGCGCGGAAAACGTAGAAATCCCCGGTACGGACATTGAAGCCGACGGCCCCGGCGACCCGGTTGGGCTTCGTCTTGTCCATCAGCAGATGGGTTACCATGATCCGGTTGTAGACTTCCGTGGCCGCCTTACGGGCGGCCTCGGCGACGATCGGCTTGTAGCTTTCGCCGTGAATCATGATCTGCCACTGGCCTTCGCGCAGATACCGACCCGTTTCGGGGT
>CAYYBI010000338.1:0-9534 GCA_964469835.1 uncultured Rhodospirillaceae bacterium | reverse complement strand
GTGTGCTGGAACCGGATGCGTGCTCATCCGCCACTGGACGACGCCGAGGTCCTGCGAACGGTCGATAGTATCCACCGGACCCACCAGCGGCACCACGAGGACGAGCGGGTTTAGCGGGAGAGCCGCCGACACGCCGGCATAGGGTCGGCACCTGCGACCGCAACCCGCCCCACCCTTCCCGCCTTCCAATTTGTTCATTGATTTGTATCATTCCGCGTTTCGGCTGCGATCCGCATAATTGTAAATAGATGGGCCGGGTGTTGTATCGGCGGGTCGAATCATCAAACGGCAAGACATGCGGTAAATGGATATGCCAAAAGCCAGCGACGCCGTTTCGGATGCCGATACCGGTCAGCCGGTTGAGATTAGGGCCGGATGCTATAATGCTATTCTCGTCGATCTCGACGGGGTCGTGACGCGAACCGCCTCGGTGCACGCGGCGGCCTGGAAATCCGCATTTGATTCCTTTCTGCGCGAACGGTCCGCACTGCTGAATACGGCATTCGTTCCGTTTGATGTGGAGTCCGACTACGCGGACTATGTGGATGGCAAGCCGCGCGCCGATGGTGTTCGCAGCTTTCTGGAATCCCGAGGCGTAATTCTACCGCCCGGAGACTCGCGCGATTCGCCCGACGCCGAAACCATCTCCGGCTTGGCAAATCGGAAGAATGCGCTGTTTCTGGAACGCGTCCGCAGTAGCGGCGTGCAGGTATACCCGTCGACGATGGCGTTTTTAGCCGAGCTGAAAAAAAGGAACTTTAAAACCGCGGTGGTTTCTTCCAGCCGGAATTGCGCCGCGATCCTGGAGGCCGCTGGCTTGGCGCACTTTTTCGATACGCGCGTCGATGGCTGTGATCTGGATGACGGCTGGTTGTCCGGCAAACCGGCGCCGGACATGTTTCTGGAGGCGGCGCGCCGATTGGGGGTCGAGCCCGCGCGGTGTATTGTCGTGGAAGACGCGTTGGCCGGGGTGGATGCTGCGATTCGGGGCAATATCGGATTGGTTGTCGCCGTTGCGCGCCATGACAACGGCCGCGCCATGCGGGCGCATGGCGCGGACATCGTTGTGTCCGACTTGGCGGAGGTGTCAATCGTCAGCGATCGCGCGGATCCATCTCGCGACTCGTCAGAAGCGATTTCACCGGTGGAACTTGCCGCGGTTATCGCCGACCAATGCGGCGGCCGCAGGCTGGTTTTGTTTCTCGACTACGACGGGACGTTGACGCCGATCGTGGACCGGCCGGAGGATGCGGTGCTCTCCGACCCGATGCGCCGGGCGCTCGAGCGGCTGAGCCGGTCTCATGCGGTCGGCATCATCAGCGGTCGCGCGCGCGCGGATATCGAAGATCGCGTCGGACTGCCCGGGCTGTATTACGCGGGCAGTCATGGCTTCGACATCTCCTGTCCCGGCAAAAGGCGATTTCATCATGCGGAAGGCGCGGAATTCGTTCCCGCCGTACAAGATGCCGAAGAAGACCTCCGATCTGCGTTGCAGGGTATTCCGGGTGCGCTCGTGGAAGGCAAAACCTATTCCGTTGCGGTTCATTTTCGGCTTGTCGACCGGGACAAGCAACATTTGGTGCGGGAAGCGGTGGACGCCGCCGATACCCGCTATCCGAACCTTCGCCGGACGTCCGGGAAGAAAGTGTTCGAACTTCTGCCGAATATGGCTTGGGACAAGGGCAAGGCGGTGGCGTGGCTTCTGCGCGCAATGCACCTTGATCCGCCGGATGCACTGCCTGTTTATATCGGTGACGACACCACCGACGAAGATGCCTTCACTGCGGTTTCATCCGATGGAATCGGCGTACTTGTCGCCGACCACCCGCGGCCCACGCAGGCACGCTACCGGCTGACGGGACCCGAGGCCGTGATGCGGTTGTTCGAACATCTGTCCAGCGCGCCTGAATGACCGGCTGGACCATCTCATTTACCGAATTTGAGCCGGGACAGCAGGGTGTCCGCGAGGCTTTGTGCACACTCGGCAACGGCTATCTCGGCACCCGCGGTGCGTTCGACGAAGCGTGCGCCGACGGCGTTCACTATCCCGGCACCTACATTTCCGGTTGCTACAACCGTTTGACGACGGAGATTGGGGAGCATGCCGTCGAAAACGAGGATCTGGTCAATGCACCCAACTGGCTTCCGCTCGGGCTTCGCGTCGCGGACGGTGATTGGCTCGACCTTCGGAAGACCAGGCTTGCGGAATTCCGGCAGGAGCTCGACCTCAGAAATGGGCTCCTGTCCCGTAGCGCGAAATTTAGCGACGATGCCGGCCGCGTCACACGTATTGAAAGCTGCCGTTTTGTTCACATGGCCGAACGGCATCTCGCGGGTTCCCGGCTTCGCATCATTCCGGAGAATTGGTCCGGTCCGGTGCAAATTCTGTCGGCGCTGGACGGCCGCGTGGAAAATCGGGGCGTGGAACGCTATCGCGACCTGAACGGTAAACACCTGTTGCCGGTCGAAAGCAGGGTCATCGATGGCGATGTCACCTATCTGAAGATGCAAACGCGGCAATCCGATATTCAGATCGCCGAGACCGCGCGAACCACGCTGTATCGTGACGGCACGACAATTGATGCTGAATGCGAGACGATCGAAGAGCCCGGCTTCGCGGGTATTCGCTATTCCGTCGAGGCGCATGAGGGGCAGCCGTTGACTGTCGAGAAAATCGTCTCGATTTACACCTCGCGTGATCCTGCGATTTCGGAATGTGGGTTGGCCTCGCGGATGACGGTCGAACGGGCCGGCAGTTTTGACGAACTTGCGATAACGCACAGCGCGCGCTGGCATAGCCTCTGGCACTGGTTCGATATCGAAATCGATAACGAAACTGCGGCGGACGCGGAGAGTCCGAACTTGATCCTGCGATTGCACCTGTTCCATGCGCTGCAGGTCATGCCGAGCGGGTCGCTGAACACCGATGCGGGCATTCCCGCGCGCGGCCTGCATGGCGAGGCCTATCGGGGCCACGTCTTCTGGGACGAACTGTTTGTATTCCCCACTCTGAATCTCCGACTGCCGGAGACGACGCGGTCGCTCCTCATGTACCGGTACAACCGGCTGTCTACCGCACGCCAGAACGCGCGGGACTGCGGTCATCGCGGCGCGCTCTATCCATGGCAGAGCGGGAGCGACGGCCGCGAAGAAAGCCAGAAATTGCACCTAAATCCGCGATCCGGCCGTTGGATGCCGGATAACAGCGCGCTGCAACGCCATGTTAACGCGGCGATTGCCTACAACATCTGGCAGTATTTCCAGACGACGCACGATGTCGAATTCCTGACATTCTACGGCGCGGAAATGTTTCTGGAAATCGCACGGTTCTGGGCCAGCCTGGCCGAATTCGACGATCAGGCCGGCCGCTACATGCTGCGCAATGTCATGGGTCCCGACGAATATCACGATTCCTATCCGGAGGCCGATAAGCCGGGTCTCGACAACAATGCCTATACCAGCGCCATGTCGGCTTGGTGTCTGTGGCGCGCCGTCGATCTCATGTCCTTATTGCCGGAAGATTGCGCGGAGGCGTTATCTCGGCATCTGCAGCTTGAGGCGGAAGAGTTAACTCAGTGGGATCAGATTAGCAGAAAGATTTTCATTCCCTTCCATGATGGCGGCATCATCAGCCAGTTCGAGGGATATGGGGCGCTGGAGGAATTCGACTGGGTGGGCTATCGGGCGAAATATGGCGATATCCAACGTCTCGATCGCATTCTCGAAGCCGAAGGGGATACGCCAAACCGGTTCAAGGCGTCGAAACAGGCCGATGTCCTGATGCTGTTCTACCTGTTCTCTTCGGAAGAACTCGGAGAATTGTTCGGCCGGCTCGGCTATCCCTTCGAATTCGCGACGATTCCCGACAACATCGAATATTACGCTTCCCGGACGTGTCACGGTTCGACTCTAAGCCGGGTCGTCCATGCCTGGGTGCTGTCCCGTGTCGACCGGCCTCGATCCTGGGAGCTGTTCCATCAGGCCCTGATCAGCGATTTCAAGGATATTCAGGGCGGCACCACCGCGGAAGGCATTCACCTGGGCGCGATGACCGGCACCGTGGATATCGTGCAGCGCTGCTACACAGGGATCGAGGTTCGAAACAACGTCCTTTGGCTGAACCCATGCTTGCCGACCCATCTCACGGCATTGAGATTCAACATTCGCTACCGGGGACATACCCTGTCGATCGATGTCACCCCGAACGCTTTGGCGCTTGGGTCGGGGCGCACACCCGCGCCGCCCATTCAAATCGGCATCCGCGATAAGGTCCATACATTGCGGTCGGGCGAAAAGATTTCTTCCGCTGTCTAGCCGGGCGTGTCCCGTTTTTGCCCGTTGGGAACGAGTAACAGCGGGCATCCGGCGGCAAGCGCCATGAACTCGAGCCAGGCGGGCGCCGGGATGCCCGATTCGGTAGTGCTTATGATCAGGCCGAACTGTCCGGCTCGGACGGTTTGCGGCGGCGTGGACGGGTCGGCCGGGTCAACGCGTACGTAACTGGATCTGACTCCGTCGGGCAGATGCCCGTCGAGCGCCTTCCGTAAAAGTTGTTCTTCTTCGTCGCTTGAGGCGCGCACGAGCAAGATCAAATCCTGTCCGCTCCGTTGCGCGATCTCCGCGCCGAAGCGGGCGCAATCCAACGCCGCCGCCGACGCATCGAACATCACGGCGACCGGGCCGCCGAGACACCTGCTTGGATCGCTGGCGATCAGTACGGGAGCGCGTCCGGCAAGCGCCATACGGACAGTGCCGCCCAGGGGAGCAGCCTGTCGCGTGCTCGCGCCATGCCGGCCGATGCAAAGGATATCAACTTCGGTGGCGGCCGCGTTGACTTCCGTATGCACCTTGCCGCGGACGCTTTGGAACTTCCAGCGCAGCCCCCGTTGTGCGGCTGCTGTCTCCACGGCGCTGCGCGCTTCGGCCATTTCAATCTCGAACGCCCTTTCCAGGTCGCCCGGGTCGAGGTTCCGAATGCCGCCGCCCTGTGCTTGAATCTCGCGGGAAAACGGCAGCTGTGCTAAAGCCAGCAAATCCGCATCTTCCACGAATAATCCGTGCAATTCGCTTTGCAGGGCCTCGGCCAGCATTGCCGCGGCCTCCAGCGCCGAACGGCTGGACCGCGACCGGTCCAGTGCGACGACGATCCGGTCGAAGGATCGCGGTCTAGGTTTTCTTGTCATGATCGGTGCCCTCCGATGAGGATTGCTGACCGAACTTTCGGCGAACCTCCGCCATTTCCCGGAGCCGGTCGGAGACCTTCCGAAAGAGGCTGTTTTCGGGATATTGGCCATGCGCATCGCGCTCGCCGGCGGGCCGGCCGGACAATAGTTCGATCCCCTGATCGATCCGGCTTACTGGATAGATATTGAACCGGCCGGCTTTAACCGCGTCGACGACTTCCGGTTTCAGCATCAGGTGCTTCGTGTTGGCATTGGGGATCAGGACGCCTTGGTCGCCGGTGAGGCCGCGGCTTGCGCAGATATCGAAAAAACCTTCGATCTTTTCGTTTACGCCGCCGATCGCCTGCACTTCGCCATGCTGATTGACCGAGCCGGTGACGGCCAGAGATTGCCGCAACGGCACGCCTGAAATCGCGGAAAGCAGGGCGTAGAGTTCGGTGGAGGAAGCGCTGTCTCCGTCAACGCCGCCATAGGATTGTTCGAAAACCAGGCTCGCCGACAGGGACAACGGTGCGTCGGCTCCGAAGGTTGCCAGGAGATATCCCGCGAGAATCATGACGCCTTTCGAATGCAGCGGGCCGCCGAGCTCCACTTCGCGTTCGATATCGAGCACTTTGCCGGTGCCCAAGCCAATCCGGGCGGTGATGCGAGTCGGACGGCCGAAACGGAAGTTCCCCAGGTCAATCACGCTCAAGCCGTTTATTTGGCCGACTTTCTCGCCGTCCGTATCGATCAGCATGATATCCCGTGCGATGGACTCGAAGGCCCTCTCCCGGATTCTGTCGGCGCGATGGATCTCCGCATCGATCGCTTGGCGGACATCGCCGGCGTTAACCGAACTCCGCCCGTTCTTGCCGGCCCAATAGTCGGATTCGCGGGCCAGGTCGGCGATCTTTTCAACCAGAAGGCTCAGTTTTTCCGAATCCTCGGTAAGGCGTGCGCCATGCTCGATGACCAGGGCGACGGCGTCGCGGGAGAATGTTCGAAGGCCCTGCCGCCGCACCATGGAGGCGATCAACGAGACGTAGCGCGCCATGTTGTCTCCGTCCCATAGGACGGATTCGCTGAAATCCGCGACGACTTTGAAGAGATCGGCGAAATCGGGATCGAACTGACCGAGCAAATAGTAGTGGCGGCGTTCGCCGATCAGAGCGACGCGAACACGCAGAGGGATGGGTTGAGGGTCCAGGGAAACGGTGGAAACCAGGCCGAGCGCTTCGCCGGGCGATTCGATGCGAATTTCCCCAGACCGGAGCGCCCGTTTCAGCGTTTCCCAGGCGAATGGCTGCGTAAGGACTTTGACGACGTCGAGGATTAGGTATCCGCCATTGGCGCGATGCAGCGATCCTGGTTTCAGCAGTGTGAAATCCGTCACCAGCGCGCCGAATTGCGCGATATTCTCGGTTCGCCCGATAAGCCGCGGCAGTGACGGGTTGTCCTCGATGATAACGGGGGCGCCAGTGCCGTTGCTGTTGTCGACGACGACGTTGACGGAATAGCGTCGGAAGGTCTCGCGGCGGCGGTTCGTCCCATCCGCCACGGGGAACGGTAAACCGGGAATCTGTGGCATTTCGGTCGGTGCCAAAAACATCGCGGCGTTTTCGATAAGGTCCGCCTGGACTTCGTCCAGAAATCGAACGCAATCGGCGAGGTCCTGAAACGCTTCCCGCGTTTCCTGCATCGCGTGGCTGACCGCGGACATCATGACTTCATCGTCGATCTTGCGGATTGCCTCCCGGCGTTCCTTGTCCCAACGCGGGAACTGCTCGATGATTCCTTGCAGTTCTTTCTGCAGCGCATCGATCTTTTCCTGAATCTCGTGTCTTTCCGCATCGGAGAGCTGCTGAAAAACCTCGGGCCGCATGACTTCTCCCTCGCGCACCGGGGCGAAGGCGAATCCATTCGGCGTTTGCATCAGGACGATGTCTCTCTCGACGGCTTTGCGTCTGAGCGCGTCGAAAACCGCTTCGTGCCGTTGTTCGAATTGCGATTGAATGGCGTTGCGTCGCGTGCGGTATTCGTCGCTTTCGAAGATCGAGGGAATCGAACCGTTCAATTCTTCGATCAGACCTTCCATGCGCTGTCGCAACACCAAGCCCCGGCCGGCGGGCAGTTCCAGTGCAATCGGCTGGTGCGGTGTCTTGAAGTTATGCACATAGACCCAGTCAGGCGGCGCAATTTCGGTTGCGGCTTTTTCCGCGAGGAGCTTTCGCACGACTGAATGACGCCCCGATCCTGGTGGCCCCATCACGAACAGGTTGTAACCGCTGTGCCGCATGCCGGCGCTCAGATCGATTGCCGCAAGGGCGCGGTCCTGGCCCAGTACCTCTTCGGTTTCGGCAATGTCGTCGGTGTTTTTGAAGGGTGGCAAAAGTGGCTCGGACGAACGGTGGAGCGCGTCGGGCGAAAGGGGGGCTGGCGTCATATCCTGCTGTCTTCTGAATATTTTCGGTCAAGATTTCCGAATGCTGGTCGAATAGTGCGGGAGCTTGCCCGGATGATCGCTGACATGAATCAAGGGGTGTCGCGCCGGAGGCAGCCGGAAAGCCTCGGGGTGACACGATCCTGACGCTGATTCGCTTTCGGCTGCGGTCGATCCGCGCGGCCGCCGGGGTGGAACGCTTGATCAAAATCAACGAAATGCGCGGCTGCTCGGTTGATGGTTATTGCATGGGATTGTTTGGTCACGACATGCAATCGACCCGACGGGTGCGGTTAGAATTCCTGACACAATGTTTGGGGCTGCACGGTTGCGCGTGTAAACGGCCGAGGTCTTGATGCGAAACGAGGATCCCGGCATGGCCAAAGGGGCCATCGTGTCGATCCGGGGAAGCGTGGTCGATGTGCGCTTCGATGGCGGTCCGCCGCCGATAAACCGGTTGCTCCGCAGCGGAACCGATGGACAGGTCGCGATTGAAGTGGCCGCTCTCACGGGCCCCAAGACGGTGCGGGGACTGGCTCTCAACATCGATCACGATCTCGCCTTGGGCATGCCCGTTTCGGATACCGGCGGGCCGATCCAGGTTCCCGTCGGCAAGTCCGTCCTTGGCCGGATGTTGAATATTTTCGGTGAACCGATAGACGGCAAGCCGCCGCTGGACGATGTTGAACTTCGGTCGATTCACCAACGTCCCGTGCCGCTGTCGCGCCGGATTGTCCGCTCGGAGATCTTTGAGACCGGAATCAAGATAATCGATCTGTTGAGCCCGCTGGAACGCGGCGGCAAGGCGGGCCTGTTCGGCGGCGCCGGCGTCGGCAAGACGGTGCTCATCACCGAAATGATCAACAACATGGTGGGCAAGTACGAAGGCGTTAGTTTGTTTTGCGGTATTGGCGAACGATGCCGCGAGGCGGAAGAGATTTACCGCGACATGCAGTCGGCGGGCGTTCTAGACAAATCGGTCCTGGTATTCGGACAGATGAATGAATCGCCCGGTGTGCGGTTCCGGGTGGGCCACTCTGCGATGACCATCGCCGAATATTTCCGCGATGACTGTCATCAAGACGTATTGGTCCTGATCGACAACATTTTCCGATTTGTTCAGGCTGGCGCCGAAGTCTCCGGTCTGATGGGAAGGATTCCATCGCGCGTGGGGTACCAGCCAACGCTTGGTACCGAACTCGCTGAATTGGAGGAGCGCATCGCGAGCACCCTCTCGGGCTCGATTACCTCTATCCAAGCGGTCTATGTACCCGCCGACGATTTCACCGACCCCGCTGCGACGCACACCTTTGCCCACCTGTCGGCGTCGGTCGTGCTATCGCGCAAGCGCGCCAGCCAAGGGCTCTACCCGGCCGTGGACCCGCTTCTCTCCTCGTCCAGTCTCCTGTCTCCCGCGGTTGTCGGCCGGCGGCATTACCGGATCGCGCGGGCGGTGCGCCGTACTCTGGCCGACTACGAGGACCTCAGGGACATCATCGCGATGCTTGGGTTGGAGGAATTGTCCGAAACCGACCGCGCGACCGTGGCGCAGGCACGGCGATTGGAGCGATTCTTGACTCAGCCGTTCTTTTCCACCGAAGCGTATACCGGCCGTCCCGGCCGTATGGTCAGCCTGCGAGAAACGCTCGACGGATGCGAGCGAATACTGAGCGGAGAGTTTTCCGACGCGGCGGAGCAGGCTTTTTATCTGATCGGCGCGATCGACGAGGCCAATGCCCATCAACCCGATGGGGAGGCCGCACCGGCGATGGCGCCATGACAAACGCTTGCGTATCGGGAACTGCTGTTGGGGGCCGGCTATGAATTTCAAGGTCCTGCTTCCGACGCGCGTCCTGATCGACCAGCCGGTGGCCAAAATCATTGCGGAGGCACAGGACGGGTCGTTTTGTTTACTTCCGCGGCACATCG
>CAYYBI010000337.1:0-3587 GCA_964469835.1 uncultured Rhodospirillaceae bacterium | reverse complement strand
GCGGCAGAGCGGCAGGTTTTCGCGCTCCGGATCGCGGGTCCATAACGAGTATTCGGTTTCCAACGCGCTGATCGGGTGCACCGCATGGGCGCGGCGCAGAATGTCCGGCTTGGCTTCCGACAGGCCGAGATGGCGCACCTTGCCCTGCTCGACCAACCGCGCCATCGCGCCCACCGTATCCTCCACCGGCACCTCGGGATCGACCCGGTGCAGGTAATAGAGGTCGATGACATCGGTGCCGAGCCGTTGCAGGCTGCGCTCGCAGGCCACCGGCACGTAGTCGGGCTTGGCGTTGGTGCCGCCGCGCTGGCCCTTTGGCCCGCGGATGTTGCCGAACTTGCTGCTGACGAAGGCGTCATCCCGCCGCCCCTTCAATGCTTGTGCCAGCAATTCCTCGTTGTGGCCGCTGCCATAGGCGTCCGAACTGTCGAGAAAATTGACGCCGAGATCGAGGGCGCGGCGGATCGTGGCGATCGATTCCGCGTCATCCCGTTCGAGCTTCTCCGGCGACATGCCGGAACAGCCGAGGCCTATGGCAGAAACCGTCGCGCCGGAGTTCCCCAAGGGTCGTTGCTTCATGGACCGTCCTCCCTAACCATCGAATTCCAGAATATCGAGCCCGTTCACCCGGTCGAGGCGATAGATCAACCCGCGCCCGTCCAGATCCACGTCATTGCTGTCCGGGCATGGCGCGTCATTCCTCGGTTCCACTCTTTCCCGCCACCTCGCCCCGATGCAGCGCATCGCGCATCGCCGTGCGCTTGCGATGCAGATCCTTGAGATAGGGGATCGCCAGGGACAGCGCCAGACAGACCCACAACACATTGCCGATACTGGACGAAAAGATCACCATGATATCGCCCTGCGACATCTTGAGCGCGCGCAGAAAATAAGTCTCCAGCAGCGGCCCCAGGATAACGCCGATCAATATCGCCGCGACGTGATAGCCGGTCCGGCGCGCGACATAGCCGAGCACGCCGAAACCCAGCGCGAGATACATGTCGAAGATATAGGCGCGCGGCACGAAGGAGCCGACCAGGGTGAAAGAGATGATCAGCGGCGCGATATAGATCGTCGACACCATGGTGACCCGCGACATGTAGCGGGCGAGCGGAAAGACGGTCAGGATCATCAGCAGGTAGGTCACCGCCATCGCGGAAAACACGCCATACGCCATCAGGGGCTGCTGGATGAACAGATCCGGCCCGACCGTGGTGCCGTGATACTGCATGACGACCAGCATGATCGCCGCGGTCGCGCCGCCGGGGATGCCGATCACCAGCAGCGGCACCAGCGTTCCCGAGGTGACCCCGTTATTCGCGGATTCGGGCGCAATCAACCCTTCGATATGGCCGGTGCCGTAAAGCTCCGGCGTCTTCGAGAAGGTTCGCGACTGCTGATAGGCGACGAAGGACGCGATGGCCGCGCCGGCTCCCGGCACCACGCCGATGACCAGACCGATCATGCTGGTCCAGACGATGTGCCACCAGCGCTTCAGCGCCGCGCGCGCGCCCTCGAAGGTCTCGGCCCAACGTGCGTCGCGCAGCAGGGTCTGGCCCTTTTCGGTCAGAATCGACTGTCCCTCGATGATGAGAAACGCCTCGGTAATGGCAAACAGCCCGACCAGGGCCGGGATCAAGGGCACGCCGTCATACAGTTCGAGAAACCCGAGCGTGCCGCGCGGCGTGGCGTAGACGTGGTCGGCGCCGATCGCGCCGATCATCAATCCGAAGAAACCCGCGATCAGGCCCTTCAGGGTGTCGCGGGCCGCGATCGTCGCGATCAGCGAGATGCCGAACAGCATCACGACGATCATTTCCACGCTGTGCAAGTAGTACACCACCTGCACGATCAGCGGCATGACGAACAGCACGACGATCGTGGTCAGCAAGCCGCCGATGGTCGAGGACACAAAGGAGATCGCCAGCGCCTGCGGCCCCTTGCCCTGCTTGGTCATGGGATAGCCGTCGAGCGGCGTCGCCGCCGCGCCGGCCGTACCCGGGATGTTCACCAGGATCGCCGGAATGCCCGCGCCCATGCGCGACGAGCAATACAGCGCCACCATAAAAATGAGGCCGAGTTCCTCCCCCATCGCCAGCGTCAGCGGCAACAGGATGATGATCGTGTTGGCGGCGCTGAAACCCGGGATCGCGCCAACGATCAGTCCGAGGAAGATCGCCGGGATGATCAGCCACCAGAACGAGAGCGTGTGGCCGAACAGCGAGACGAAAAACCCGAAATCCACCTCCTGCATCTCAGGCTCCGGTCAGCGACGACAGGATCGCCTTGAAGAGATGCTCGAACGGGCCTTCGGGAAACCGCCGCTCGAACGCCACGACGAACAGCAGATACCCGCCGATCGACAGGACCACCGACAAGATGACGATCAGCCGCTTGTTATTTCGCTGCCAACCGGACAGCAAGAACATGCCGAGCATCAGGAACAGGAACGTCGTCAGGGTGAATCCGAGCCAGTCGATCAGGAAAATATAGCCCAGCGTCAATCCAAATAACGCCAACCGCTTCGGCACGACGGCGGCCGGTGTAATCAGCGGATCGAACCGCAAGTTGGCCTCACCGCGCACCACCCGCCGCGTGATGCCGATCAGCAGTATCAGGCACAGCGCCAGCAGGATTGCGCCGACGAAAAACGCGCTGACCTGGGCGGTCCAAGGTGAATCGATGATGGTCGAAAAATAATACAGCGTGAACGCGATCGCCGCGCCCGGGATCAATAAATCCGCGCCAACCGGAGTCTTCTCGCGATTTTCGGATGGAAGTTCAGCGGGCATTCCGATGCTCTTCTTTGTTCTGATGGGCGCCGTTACGATCGCCTCCGGAAGAGGCGCGATCGAAGAGAGGCGGCCCGTCTCGGTTCACGGGACCGCCCCTAAGCGCTTACCGATTCAGGGCCGGCTATCAGGCCTTGCCCCGCAGCAGATCCTTGTACTGTTCGCCGATCGCCATAATGCTCTTCGCGTATTCGGCACAGGTTTTTTGATCGCCGTGTTGGATCAATTCCCAAGGCGCCTTGGTCTTCTTCACGGCCGCCTTGTATTCCGGATCGGAGAACACCTTCTTGGCGGTATCCTCGAGAATTTTGAAGCGATCGGGATATTTCTCGACCGCCGCGGTCTTGATCGCAAAGGCCCGGGCCGACACCAAGGGCGGCAGTTTCATGCCGAAATGGTCGTTCGCCAGAGGCGCGTTGTAGAGCCGCTTCATCAGCTCCGGACTATAGGTCTTCGTGTCGAAGAGGAGCGTGGTGCGGAAGGATTTGTACCGCTTGGCGGTTCCCGACAAAGGCAGCGCACCGAAATCCATCTCGCCCGACGAAATGCCGGCATAAGTATTCTTGCCGCCGGAAAGCGGAATGAGGTTGAATTTGGCCCCGGTATGCCGCGCCAGCGCGAGTACGCCGAGCGATGCCGGATGCGCAATCCGGCTGACGCCGACATTGAGCGACCGCTTCTTTCCCTCGGCGACGATATCGTCGATGGTCTTGAACTTGCTGCGCTTGGCGTCGACGAAGATGCAACTCGGATCGACATCGACCCGGTTGAAATAAACATAGTCGCCCGGGAAAT
>CAYYBI010000336.1:0-6063 GCA_964469835.1 uncultured Rhodospirillaceae bacterium | reverse complement strand
ATCCGGGTGGCTGGACAGATCCGGCCGGCCCATCGCTTCCGCCAGCCGGCTGAAGATCGAATCGTTCGTGGAGGTGATGTGCACGAACTTGCCGTCGGCGGTGGGGTAGAGGTTGTTGGGCGCGGAGCCCGGCAGTGCCGCGCCGGTGCGTTCGGGTACAACGCCGAGCTTCTCGTAGGCGGGCACGAAACTCTCCATGAAGCTGAAGGCGGATTCGTAGAGCGTTGCGTCGATTTCCTGGCCCCGGCCGGTTCGCTCGCGGTGATAGAGCGCCATCATCACGCCATAGGCGGCGTGTACGCCGGTGATGTAGTCGGTCAAGGGCACCGCGGCGCGGGGCGGCGGCCGGTCCGGATCGCCGATGATACCGCGCAACCCGCTGACCGCCTCGCCGACGATGCCGTAGCCCGGCCGGTCCGCATAGGGGCCGGTCTGCCCGTATCCGCTAATCCGCACCATTACGAGGCGCGGGTGCGCTTTTGCCATCTCCGTATAGCCGAGACCCCATTTGTCGAGCGCGCCCGGGCTGAGGTTCTCAATCACCACGTCGCTGTCCAGCATCAGACGGCGCACGATGTCGCGCCCTTCTTCCGACTTCAGGTTGATCGAAATGTTGCGTTTGTTGCGGTGGATGGTGGCGACGAACAAGGATTTGCCGTTGTAACGCTTGCCAAGGCCGCGCAGCCGGTCGCCACCCGGCGCCTCCAGCTTGATGACATCCGCACCGAAATCCGCCATCAGCCGTCCGCAATAGGGGCCGGCGACGATCGAGCCGATCTCCAGTACCCGACAGCCGGCGAGCGGACCGTCATTCGTTGAGTTCGTCATCGTTCGAGTCCCCTGACCCATAGAGGCCCTCGCCCTTCGACTTCGTTCGGGGTGAGGGCTTGTTTCATCCTTGATCCACACATGAATTTTGTTCGCGACAAGGACACAAAGCCTCATGCTGAGCGAAGTCGAAGTATGAGGCTTTTGCCATGGGGGCCGTCACCGGTCCGGCGTGAAGGATTGTGCCTGCTCGCGCAGCAGGAACTTCTGGATCTTGCCGCTCGGCGTGCGTGGCAGCGCATCGAGAACGACCAGTTTTTCGGGCAAGTATTGCACGGCCATGTCCTGGTCCCGCAGATACGCGGCCATATCCTCGAAGGTGAAGCGGCAGCCCGGTTTCAGCCCGACGAACAGACATGCGCGCTCGCCAAGCCGTTTGTCGGGCATGGCGACGATGGCGCATTCATGGATCGCCGGATGGCGGTACAGCAGGTCCTCGACCTCGACGACGGGGATGTTTTCGCCGCCCCGGATTATGATGTCCTTTGCGCGGCCGGTAATGCGAAGGAAGCCGTCTTCGTCCATGCGCGCATAGTCGCCGGTGTCGAACCACCCATCCTCGTTGACCGCGTAGGCGTCCGGGCGCTTCAGGTAGCCCACGAACAGCGAATTCGATTTCACATTGAGTTCGCCCTCCACGCCCGCCGGCAAGGTCTTGCCCGACGCGTCGGTGATTTTGACCGCGCAACCGGGCAGGGCATCGCCATCCGATCCGAAGATCTTTTCCTCGGCGCCGCCGGGCGTGCAGGCGGTGGCGGCGCCCACTTCGGTCATGCCCCAGCCCGAGAGCACATGACAGCCGAGCCGTTCGGTTGCGCGCTGGACCAGGCTGCGCGGAATCGGCGCGCCGGCGGATAGGAAGGTCCGGAAGCGGGACAGGTCGTAGTCGCCCAGCGTCGGCAGGTCGGCCAGATCGCTGAGAAACGGCGTCGACGCCAGGGTGAAGCTGCAACTGTTGTCCTGAATGATCCGGGCCGCCTCCGCCGGGTCCCACACATCCTGCAACACGGTCGGTACACCCAGCATTATCGGTAGCAGCATGCCGTACATGAAGCCTGTCTGATGGGCGAGCGGGGACGCCATGAAGCTGCAATCCTGCGGCCCAAGGCCGAGCCGCTCCGCATAGGGCGTGAGCGTGGCGAACAGCGTGTGCGCCGTGTGCATTACCCCCTTGGGTTGACCCGTGGTGCCCGAGGTATAGAGGATCTGGGTGACGTCGTTTGGGCGCGGCCGCCGTTCGGCGAGGCGTGTATCGGCGTTTGCGGCGGCTTCCCGCTCTGTGTCGAGAAAGGTTCGCTCAAACGAAGCGCCGTCTTGCGCGCCCAGGTAATACGCATGGCGCAGCGCCGGCAGCTCACCCCGCAACCGGTCGAGCATCGCGCGATGGTCGAAGCCGCGAAATCGCCGCGGCGCGATGAACAGCTTGGATTCGGCAAAACCCAGCATGAAGCGCAGTTCGCGCTCCCGGAAGATCGGCATCAACGGATTGGTGATCGCCCCGGCGCGGACGCAGCCCAGATGCAGCGCGACGAACTGCCACCAGTTCGGCAGTTGAAAGGACACCACGTCGCCCGGCTCTATGCCGATCTCAACCAGCCCCAGGGCGATGCGGCGGCCATAACGGTCGAGTTCGGCGTAGCTCAGCGTGGTTGATCCGCCGGTTTCCGAATTATGGTCGATGATGGCGCGGCGTTCGGGATCGACGGCCAGAACCGCGTCCATATGGTCGAGCACGGTCCGGTTGTTCCAGTCGCCGCGGGCGACCATCGCGTCGATACGGTCTTGGGAAAGTTGAACACCCAAATCCATGGCGGGTCCTGCCGGCTACCGGCTCATTGAGTCACACCACTAGTCGACCATCGTCAGGCCGCCGCTGACGCTCAGCACCTGGCCGGTGCAATAGCTCGACCGGTCGCTGGCGAAGAACAGGATCGCGTCGGCGATTTCCGACGGATCGGCGAGGCGGCGCATCGGGATCGCCTTGATCAGCGCTTCCTTGAGGCGTTCCGGATTGGCGTGGAATAGTGGCGTGTCGGTCGGCCCCGGTGCGACGCAGTTTACGCGGATTCGATAGCGCGCCATCTCGCGCGCCAGCGACTTGGTGAAGCCGATAATGCCGCCCTTGGCGCCCGAATAGACCGTCTCACCGGAACTGCCGACCCGGCCCGCGTCGCTGGACACGCTGACGATGGCGCCGGTATTGGCGGCGATCATCGGATCGAGGAACGCCCGGGTCAGGTTGATGACGCCCAGCAGGTTTATCTCGATGACCTTGCGTATGAAGTCGCGGGTATTCTCAATAAAGGGCTGGCCGATATCGAAACCGGCCACATTGGCGAGCACGTCGGCCTTGCCTGAACGGCCGTGCAACGCATCGGCGAAGGCATCGATCTGGTCCGTATCGGTAAGGTCGAGCGGGTGAAAGGTGGCGCTGCCGCCGGCTTTGTCGACCAAGGCGACGGTTTCTTTCGCGCCGTCTTCGTTGAGGTCGCCGAAGAAGACGTCCGCGCCCGCCGCCGCAAATCGCTGTACCGTGGCGCGCCCGATGCCCGACGAGCCGCCGGTCACCACGACCGTCTTGCCGCTAAAATCCATGCCTGTCCCTTTCTTTGGCAAGTCTCGTATATCGCGCGATCTTGCTGGCCGCGATGACGCGAGTCAATTTGGCGGCGTGTTTGACAGGGGCGGGAGGAGTCGGGTTCAATTTAGCGACAGGGAGAAAACACAAAGGAAGATATCATGTTCCGCTACAGCATGGCGTTGCTGGTAGCCTTGTTGCTGACTGTCCAGATCGGTTCCGTTTCGACCCCGGTCCGGGCACAGACGAGTTGCATGCACTGCAACTTCGCGCACGGAAAATGCAACATGTTCAAGCCCGGCCAGGAAGCGCAATGCGCGAAGGAACGGGAAGACTGCATCCGGCAATGCAAGGCGAAAGCCGAGGGCAAACCGGCCGAGCAAACCAAGGCGAGCGACAAGAAGAGCAAGAAGTAGGCTGTATCGAACGCTCGGGCGCGGAACCTATGTCACCATGCCGGCGTCACCGGCTCGCCTTGGAATTGGCTGCGCCACATGACGCGCCGCTGGGTTGAGTTCACTGGATCCCGGTAATGCTGGGCGCAGCGGTTGTCCCAGACGAGGAAATCGCCGACCCGCCATTCATGGGTCCATTTGTATTTGTCCTGCGTCGCATGCGCCCACAGCCTGTCGAGCAGCACCTCGCTCTCCTCGTTCGAGTAGCCCTCGATATATTGCGACGGCCAGATGCGCCGGCGGCCAAGATAGAGCGCATTGCGGCCGGTTTCCGGGTGCTTGCGGACCAGGGGATGTATCGGGCCCGGCACGTCTTCCGGCCGTTCCGGCTTGGTCACGCCGGGGCGCAGAACGCCTGCGGAATTTCGGCTTGCGTCCTGTTTCGAGGATTTGCCCCAGATCGCGTCGCGCAGATCGTCGGGAAGGTCATCGAACGCCATATATTGATTGTTGAACGAGGTCTTGCCGGTGCCGTCATCCGGAATTTCCACCGAATAGAGCGTGCTGCCCGCCGGCGGTTGGTCGATATAGGAATTGTCGGTGTGCCAGACCACTTCCTGGCTGCCGAGGCCGTCGTTCTTTTCCGTCGGGTTGCCGTTCTCATCGAGGTTCGAGAGGATCGAGACTTCGGGCACGGGGAGCGTATGCATGTGGCTTTTCTTGCCCGCCTTCTTGTAATAGGCGCGCGCGGCGCCGACTTGCGGCCGACCGAAAATTTTCGCCGTCTCCAGATATTGTTCCGGCGTGATCGATTGGCCGCGAAACAGGACGACGAGGTGGTCATGCCAGGCTTGGCGGATTGCTTTTTTAACGTCGTCGGGGATCGGCATTGAGAGATCGATGCCCCTGATTTCGGCGCCCACCGCCGCGCCGGTTGGAATAATCTCCAGGCTTTCCATTGTGTTGACCTGTGCCGGTCGGCCGGAATTACCGGTGTCGGAACTAATCTGGCTGGTCGTCATGTGCGTGCCGGGGTCCGTTCGGGCCTCGCTCCTCAAATCAATGATTTATCCAGGGTCGATGTCAGTGAGTATATAGGCTTCCGTTACCCTGTGCACCTCGTTACAGGGTGTTGCAGAGCCGCAGCGAATCGTAAATCGCCGCGTGAATGCTGCGGCTTGCTACCGCGTCGCCGACCCGGAACAGGCGAAAGTTGCCGGACGGGTTTGCGTCAAGGGTTTGCGGCGCGCCTGCGATTAGAGCGTCCATATCGATTTCGCCGAGATTGACCGACCGCGGGCGGAGTTCGAAATAGAGATCGTCCACGGGCAGGGTGCCACGCTCGACCACCACATGATCGACAACCCGGTCTTCCTCCCCCTGGGTGTATTCGTTGCGCAGCGTGGCCGCGAGTCGGTTGTCCTGTTTTCGGACCCGCGTCAACCGCATGTTGGGCGTCATCTTGACGCCGTGTTCATACAGGTTTTTGAGATGGACCGGAAAGTTGACGGCGCCCATGCGCGACGCGACCTCGCGGTACGGGGTCGCCAATTCCACCCGCGCCCCGACAGCGGCGAGATGTTCCGCCGTCGAAGGGCCGCCGTTGAGCCCAGTATCCTCATAGACCAGAATTTCGTCCGCGAGTGCGGCCTCACCGCTGAGGACGTTCCATGCGCTGCTCAAATGTTCCGATCCGTCGATGCCGTCGAGATTCGGCATGCCGCCGGTTGCGACGATGACGACGTCCGGACGTAGCGCCATCACATCTTCAGTGTCCGCAAGGCTGTTGAAGCGCGTGTCGACGGCGAGGCGGCCGAGTTGCAGTTCGAGCCACCCGACAATCCCCATCAGGTCGCCGCGCCAGGCAGCCTTGGCCGCCAAGTTGATCTGTCCACCGAGCCGGCCGCTTGCTTCCAAAAGGGTCACGTCGTGTCCCCGCGCGGCGGAAACGCGGGCAGCTTCGAGGCCAGCCGGACCGCCGCCGACCACGACAATCTTTTGTGTTTTGCCGTGGCTCGGATTAATTGAATGCGGCAGGAGGGATTCGCGTCCCGTGGCCGCATTGTGGATGCAGACGGTGCTGTCGAGATCCTTGCTGTTGCAATGGGCGGCGCCGACGCAGGGCCGAATCTGCTCTTCTTCGCCCCGCATGATCTTACCGACGATGTGGGGGTCGGCAATGTGGGCCCGGGTCATGCCGACCATGTCCACATGCCCCTCGGCGATCGCGTGGCGCGCTGTCGCGGTGTCGGAAATGCGCGT
>CAYYBI010000335.1:0-3817 GCA_964469835.1 uncultured Rhodospirillaceae bacterium | reverse complement strand
TGCGGCGCTCGGCCAGCCGCCGGAAAGCCTGGGCTATGCGGAAGCGTATATGAGCACCCTGATGTGGTGCCTGCCCCCCATTATAGGGTTTGCCGTCCTGCGCAATTTCGTCTCGGCGCTGAACCGCCCAGCCGTGGCGCTTTGGGTCATGATGGCGGGCGTGCCCTTGAACGCCTTCCTGGACTACGCGCTGATCTTCGGGAATTTCGGTTTTCCCCGGCTGGAACTGGTCGGCGCCGGGATCGCCACATCGGCGGTCAATGCGGCGCTGTTTCTGGTGCTCCTGGCAATCGCCGCCGCCCATAAACCCTTTGCGCGCTATGCGATTCTCCACCGGTTCTGGCGGCCCGACTGGTATCAGTTTCGACGTATTTTTCAGATCGGACTGCCGATCGCGGGCACCATGCTGCTCGAGGCGGGATTTTTCATCGGCGCCGTCTTCGTTGCCGGCTATTTCGGCACCATGGTGATCGCCGCGCATATGATCGCGATCCAACTCCCGCATGTCACCTTCATGGTACCGATGGGAATGGCGCAGGCCGCAACCGTGCGGGTGGGACAGGCGGCCGGCCGGGGCGACGCAGCCGCCGCCTATCGGGCCGGCTGGATGGCGATTGCCCTGACGCTCGGGTTCATGTGCGTGATGACGGCAGTGGTGCTCGCCATTCCATCGGCCTTCGCCTCGATCTTCCTCGATCACGCGCGCGCCGACAGCGCCGCCGTTTTGGCTTTGGCGACGTCCTTCCTGCTGTACGCCGCCTTCTTTCAGGCTGTGGACGGCATTCAGGCGGTTGCGGCCGGGGCATTGCGTGGGCTGAACGACACCGCCATCCCCATGGTCCTTGCGGCCATGTGTTATTGGGGCGTCGGCGGGTTGAGCGGGCTCTGGTTCGCTTTTGCCGCGGACATGGAAGGTGCGGGCCTCTGGTTGGGCTTTATTTTCGGGCTCGGCAGCGCGGCGTTGCTGCTGGCAATGCGATTCCAGACGATGACCCGGCGGCGTTACCTGCCGGCCCTGTCGTACGGCCCGGAATAAGCAGCCGCTTCCTCTTCGGGAACCCGCGTTGTATCGCGCCCGTCCCTGCGCCTACCGGCTGTATGGAAAGCACCGCTCTCGGTCGAGCGAAAGACCGAAATGCGCACCCAAGCTGCGGATCGCCGCCGCATGGTCCGGATACGGATCGCGATTTCCCGCACCGACAATAACGATGCGGAAATCCGGATCGTCCTTGCCGCCGGGCGGCAGCATCGCCGTGGCCAGGCCGCCGCCTTCCGCGTCCCGCAGCGTCAGGAAGATCGCCATCTCGCGCTGAATATGGGCGTTGAGGCCGATATTCTGTTCGATAAAGATCGATGATGTCGGCTTGTAGGTGCTCGCCGCTTTTTCCTGTTCGATCAGGAAATGTTTTTTGACTGCATGATCCATCAATTTGGATTCCTGCTCGGCCTCCGCCTCGGTTTCAATACGGAACCAGGTCTTCTTATCGGCGGCGTCACAAATAAACTTCATGCTGCAAACCCTACTTGTTCCCCACTATTCATCCGGTTACGTGTCGAAGGCTTCTAATGGCGCATTGAGCACCGTATCCGGCCCAACGATGCCACCGGGCCAGGGCACCGTCGCCGGATCACCATGGCGCGCGAAGTAAGCCTCGGGCAACGGCCGGCATCCATCGTTCAGCAGCCAAATACGCAGCAGATGGCGGCGGCGGGATTGCGCCGCATGATCTTCAAAGGCCTGCCGCGAATGCATGATCACATGGTTGTTCAGGAACTGCATATCGCCGCGCTCGAAGGCAATGTCGAGCCGAAGTTCGGCCGCGATATCCTGCACCAGGGTCAGCGCCTCGCGCTGTTGCGGGGTCATCGGCGGCACGCCCTCATGCCGGTCGGCGGATCCCATATAGGTCGGCTCGATATTCGTGCTTAGATAACCATCGTTGAAATTGAAAACCGGGATTTTGTACCAGGGTGGCATGCCCGGCGGGATTTCACCGCGCCGGTCCCGGTAGTAGGGTTCGAGGAGCACACCCAGCAGATCCGGGCGCCGTTCGACGACCGCGTTGTACACCGCAATGGAGCTGCTAAGGCTGCTTTCCCCACCGGATTTCGAGGGATGCATGCACATCAGTCCGACGATGTCGCAGCAATCCACATGAAACGGAATCGTGTCGTGCGAATACGGGCCGCGCTGGTTCGGATTGGCAACCGTCTGACCGATATCGCATATATGGCCGAGGACATGCCCCTTCGCATTTTGCGACGCCACCGAC
This sequence comes from uncultured Rhodospirillaceae bacterium, assembly GCA_964469835.1. Taxonomy (GTDB): domain Bacteria; phylum Pseudomonadota; class Alphaproteobacteria; order UBA8366; family UBA8366; genus JAOTYV01. The sequence continues at coordinate 1,544 of CAYYBI010000335.1, read as the reverse complement.
TCGCCCAGATACATCGACAGCCCCCAGAAGGCGACGGCGCATTGCACCGGATCGAACCGGTCCACCGGAAAACCCCGTATCTGGACGAAACCGCGGCCGTCCAGGATTTCGCGCCGTACTTCGGCAAGTTCCGGTCCCAATTCCGGCAGCGAAAACGCGTTCCGCGAAATGTCCGTAATCGGCAGGGCCGCCGCTTCCACCGATGCAATCGCCGCGGCGATTTCTTCCAAATGCGTCGGGGTCAGTTGGAAAAGATAGGCCTCGCTGGCGCGCATTTCCTCGGCGGTCCAGCACGCAGGGTCAATGACCGGCTTGAGCGGCACCGCCGGCGCCCGCCTTCCCGGATCACCATTCATATTCAGATCGACCATCTTCTTCGGCCTCGTACTGTCCGGCACAATTCCCAAACGCACGACCAAATTGTAACGCTTCCATCGTTATTATAGATAGGGGGTAGGAATGCGATAAAACAGCGGTCGAGCCGCAACGCATCATTTCTCCTCGGGGAGCCGATCCGCATGAAGGCAGCCGCCTTCGACTACACCCGCCCGCGTGACCTGCAGGACCTGCTACGCCAACTTGCCGGGACCACCGACGCCAAGATCATCGCCGGCGGACAATCCCTGGTGCCAATGATGGCGATGCGGCTGGTGCGGCCGGCGCTGCTTGTCGATATTAATGACGTACAGGATTTACAAAATATCACGCTGGAACACGACTGTGTCGCAATCGGCGCCTGCACCCGGCAGGCCGATGCGGCGGACTCGGAAATTATCCGTCAACACCTGCCGCTGCTCGCCAAAGCCTTACCCTTCGTCGGCCACGACCAGACCCGCAACCGCGGCACCCTCGGCGGCAGTCTAGCCCATGCGGATCCTTCGGCGGAAATCGTTCTCGTCGCGGTCGCGCTGCAAGCGGAGTTAACCCTGGCGCGCGCCGAGGGCGAGCGCAAATCGAGTGCCGACGACTTCCTCGCCGCGCCAATGACAACTACATTGGAAGAAGACGAATGCCTGATCGCCATCCGCTTCCCGCGCTGGACCGAATCCGGCCGAATCGGCATCGGCTTCCACGAAGTCAGTCCACGGGCCGGCGATTTTGCCGTGGTCGCGGCAGCGGCCCAGCTCCTGCTCGACGATGACGGTGTCTGCCGCCGAGCCGCCGTCGCCGTTGCCAACACGACGCCAATGCCGCTGCGCCTGACGACGGTCGAATCCGCATTGCTTGGCAGCGCCATGGATCAAAAGAGGGCGCACGACGCGGCCGCGCTGGCCGATGCCGTGATCGACCCGCCGTCCGACCTGCACGCAAGCGCCGCCGGCCGCCGCCATATGGCGCGGACACTCATCGAGCGGGCCATCCTGGATGCCGCCGGGTTGGCGGCCACGGGGGACCATACCCATGGCTGAACGGACGATCCGGCTGCGCGTCAACGGAAAGACCGGCGAAGGAATCGCCGAACCCCGGGTCACCCTGTTGGATTTCTTGCGCGACACGCTGCGCCTTACCGGGACGCATATGGGCTGCGAACACGGCATCTGCGG
>CAYYBI010000334.1:0-2685 GCA_964469835.1 uncultured Rhodospirillaceae bacterium | reverse complement strand
CGACACGGTTGCGGTTGACCGCCGTGCGACGGGCGATCTGACGGATACTCTTCTTAGCGGATCGACTATTGGCCATGTGATAATTCCATTGTGGCCCGAACGCCTTCAATTCGGGAGCCGGCCTTATAGAGAGCGCCTCGCCGCACGTCAAGCCGACTCGACGGGCGAAAAGCATGTTCCTTGCCGCTCAAACGGGCACGATACTGGCCATCCGGGCGCGCCTGGCGGGTGACTGAAGAAATTTTAGTGGTCTAAATCTGACATAAGGTACCCATGGGCGGTCTTCCAAGATCCCCGGCGGCCCAGACGTTGGGGCGCGGCGCTTGTGATGCGCTGCATCACGTCACACCACGCGCCTTACCGGGGCGCTCGGAAGACCGTCCCATGGGTACCTTATGTTAGATTCAGACCACTAGCGGTTCTTGAAATCCGGCTGCCGCTTCTCCGCGAAGGCGGACATGCCTTCCTTCTGATCCTCGGTGGCGAAGGTCGCATGGAACACCCGCCGCTCGAACAGGATGCCCTCGGCCATGGTGGTCTCATAGGCGCGGTTGACCGCCTCCTTGGCCATCAGCACGATCGGCTGGGACATGTCGCCGATACGGTCGGCGACCTTGATCGCCTCGTCGACCAGCTCGGCGGTCGGCACGACCCGGCTGACCAGCCCGGTGCGCTCGGCCTCATGGGCGTCCATCATGCGGCCGGTCAGGCACATCTCCATCGCCTTGGACTTGCCGACGAAACGGGTCAGCCGCTGTGTGCCGCCGGAGCCGGGAATCGTGCCGATCGTGATTTCCGGCTGGCCGAACCTGGCGGTGTCGGCGGCCAGGATGAAGTCGCACATCATCGCCATTTCGCAACCGCCGCCAAGCGCATAACCCGCAACGGCTGCAATGACAGGCAAGCGGCAGTCCGTCACCCGCTCCCATCCCTTGGTGATGAAGTCGGACATATACATGTCCATATAGCTCTTGGCCTGCATCTCCTTGATGTCTGCCCCTGCCGCGAAGGCCTTCTCGGAGCCGGTCACAACGATGCATCCGATGGCGTCATCCGCCTCCATGTCATCCAACGCCCGGCCCAGTTCCTCGATCAGACCCGCGCATAGCGCATTGAGCGCCTCCGGTCGGTTCAGGGTGATCAGGCCCACGGCCTCGCGTTTTTCAACGACGATAAACTCATACGGCATCGTTCCGGTATCCTTGGTACTGGATCTGCTCGGGGTCGGTCCGGCAGCCTCAATTGGCCGTGGGTGCGATGGTAAAGCGAACGGTCAATTCGCCGTCCGAACCGAAGAAATCGATGCTCAGCGATTCGTCCTCGCGCAGGAAAGCATCGCCGGCGCCGGCCTGCCAGCCCAGCTGCGGCAGCGTCCGGCGGTAGAAACTGAGCACGGCCCCGCGGCTCGTCGCCCCGATGGCGTAGGCCTCGACAATGCGGCCTGACGGCGTATCGAATTCGATGCCGGCGTCGTCGACCGGCTCGATTCCCGGCATGATGGGCACGTCTTCCAGAAGTTCGAAAAAGTCCGCGGCGCCGGCCGGCGCGGTTCCGCCAGCCAGCGCCAGCAGAACGATCACTGTGCCGGCAATCCGCAACATGGGCGTTGCTATAGCATCAACGCGGCGCCTCGCGCATCACCTTTGATGCGTCGCGCAGAAGAATGTCGAGCGGCCGGACTGGGTCATGCGGCGGATGGTTCCCGTACAGCCCGCCTTTGGGCATGCCTCGCCTTCGCGGCCGTACGCCTGCCAGCTGTGCTGGAAATAGCCGAGTTCGCCGTTGGCCTGGACAAAGTCGCGCAGGCTGGAACCACCGGCCGCGATGGCCGCCGAAAGCACCTCGCGAATCGCTGTCACCAGGCGTTCCGCCCGGATCCCGGGAATGGTGTGGGCGCTCCGGCGCGGCGAGATGCCGGCGCGGTGTAGCGCCTCGCAGGCATATATGTTGCCGAGTCCCGCGACGACGCTCTGGTCCAGCAGTGCCGCCTTGATCGGTGAGCGCCGGCCGGTCAGCGCCGCCGCCAGCGCCGCGGCGGAAAATTTGTTGCCCAGCGGTTCCGGTCCGAGGCCGGCCAGCATCGGATGGGCTTCCGGATTGCCCGATGGCGCGAAATCGGCCATCCCGAACCGGCGTGCGTCGTTGAAGCGCACGGTTACGCCATCATCGGTTACGAATTCCAGATGGTCGTGGCGGCCGGGCGGCGCGACGTCGCTGCGATGGATCGTCAGTCGCCCGGACATACCGAGATGGAGGATCAGCACCTGATCGTCGTCCAGCTCGATGAGAAGGAATTTGGCGCGCCGCCCGACATGGGCGATCCGGCGCCCCCGCAAGCGCTCGGGAAGGTGCGCCGGTAACGGGAACCGCAGGTCGGGACGGCGCTGGACGACGTCCGCCAGGACGCGGCCCTCAAGCACCGGCTGCAGTCCGCGGCGTACGGTTTCAACTTCGGGCAGTTCGGGCATCTTCGGAGCTTCCGTACCGTTTCGGGTTTGGCGGACACCAGCGCCAGCGGGGATCAATACGACGCATGTGGAAAATGCTTTAGCAAACGCTGCGAGGCTGCGCTATCGTCGCCGCCATGCCCAGGCCCGGACCCAATCAGGACGATAATGTCGCGGATTTCGGTTTTCGTGAAGTACCCGCCGATGAAAAGGTGCGGCTGGTGCGCGGCGTGTTCGA
>CAYYBI010000333.1:0-11562 GCA_964469835.1 uncultured Rhodospirillaceae bacterium | reverse complement strand
CTCCCCTAGGTCGTAGTTTTCCTTTCGGTCCCAGTTGTACGTGAGCTCAATGACGGAATTGTCGACCTCGTCACCGTAGCCGACGAAAGCGTTCGTGAACTTGCGCGTCGGATTGTCTCTCTTTCGCAACAACGTCATGCCGAGGATACGGGTGTAAAAGTCCAACGACTTATCCAAGTCCTTCACACGAATCATGGTTTTCAAGTACTTGAAATCGGCCATGATCGGCTCCTGGTTTGGTTCACTTTATAGGCTTGCCCGGCGGGTCAACGGCGACAACTGTCGAGCCTATTACGCTGGCATCGCCGCATCACGAAAAACGTCCATCGCCTCGCACCGCTCGGCAAACCGACGAAGGCCGACAAATCGTTCGGCGACGCCAAGGTGCGGGCGGAACGCGTCGGCAAAGGAATAGGCCACGGTTCCCGTTATGTCAGCTTGAGTCATTTTATCAGGTGTACCGAGCCAACCGTCGCTTCCCGCGGCACCGGCAGCATTATCTAAATACTCGAGGCCGCTGAGTACTTGGTCTTCGTTGTGGTCGATCCAAGGCTGGTGAACCTTCTCCGGCGGATGATAACGCCCTTCATAATACGCCCACTGTGCCTTATCGATGGTTCCAAGCGCGATGGCTGTCACCTTCATGGTGTGCCGGCGGTCCCGGCCAGTCGGTGGCACCAGCGCCCGTTCCGGTCCTACCAAGTCGTCAATGGCATCAAGGATCGCGGAACTTTCCACCAGCACCTCGCCATCGTCCCAGACTAGCGCCGGAACTCGCATAAGGGGATGGTATCGCGCAACGGCCTCTCGATTCTGTGAGGCAAGTAGTTCTTCCAATTCGAACGAAACGGCCAAGACGTTCAGGCTAATTGCTACACGCCGCGTGAAAGGCGAGCGATAACTTCCAATCAGTTTCATGGTGTTCGCGCGCCCCCTAAAACTGCTCTTCCGTCGAACAAAAACCACAGTAGGTCGTTTCTTAAGCGCAAGTACAGGGCTTTGCGATGGTCTAGATGAAGAACGGTATGACCAATAGGACACGTAGGTCCGCTTCGGGTCATAAGCGGAAGTCGAGTGCGGTTGCATGAATGTCCGGTCCTGAGGGAAGAGCAGACATAATCCGTGCGAAAGCGGACATCGCTGACCGAATGTCTGCTCTTGGGAGAAGAGCGGACCTCAATCAGGAGCGCCGGAAGGTCCGCTAATAGCCATAACCGGACGTACATCAACACCGCGAGGCGGATCACCTCAGAGGAACTGTTGAAATAACGGAACGCGCGGTGCATCGCCGGAGATTATGAAACTCCGCTTCCCGGCTCATGCCGATTTGGTTTTACAACGCCGTCCAGAGCATCAAATGTTAAAAGGAGATGCGGGGTTTCCACATCTCCTTTTGTGCCTCTAGCAGATCAATCGACCGTTCTATTCGAAGATTATCACGGCCCGGCGATTACTGAGATTCGCCTTCTTGGTATTCACCACGGGTTCGGAAGCGCCTTTGGCAGCGGTGATTACCGTCGTAGTGCCCGCAGCCTTTAGCTTTCCGCTCAATGCCGATGCGCGTTTGCCCGACAGTGTTTGATTGTAAGCCTTGTTGCCAACAAGATCGGTATACGCAACGACGCGAACCGCTTTCGGCTTATAAACGCTCACCTTCTCCAGAATTTCAGTCAGCGCGCGCTGCGATTCTTCCGTCAAGGTCGTGGAGTCGAACTTGAAATTCACGGTGAAGGGGCTGCCCGATGCAGGCACCCTCTTGTCGGCAACCTTCACCTTCTCGCCCAACGCGGCCATGGCCGTTTCGAAGCCCGTACGGCACTCCCTGATATGACTGGGCTGGACACCTTCTTCCGCTTGCTCCATCCAGCAATCGAGCATGGCTTGCGCCTTCGCTGCGTCTGCCGGCTTGCGCGTCGCCGCACCGCTTTTCAACGCCGCGTTCAATTTGCGATGGCCCGACTTGATTGCCGCTTCCTCCGGGCCGGAGACATCGCGCAGGGACAAACTGTCCGGGCCCACCTGTTTGCCGCTCGCTGCAAACTTGGCCTTGGTGACGTAATGCCGGGCGCTCCTCAGGTCACCTTGATTTTTTTCGCTTTTCGCAAGACCAAGATATTCATTGTATGCGCTCTGGCTGAATGCCGAGCCGGTCGGTTTTTGCAACTCGGCCTGTTTGATCTGATCGGCATTCGAACATGCCCCCAGCAAAGCCAATCCTGTAACGGCGGATATATAAAAGGCGCTATTCATGACACTTATTCCTCTCTGTTCGTGGTTGTTGGTCGTTCCGTGGCGTTCACGGATAGGCGGGACGACTACTGCTTCGATTTATTCGGTGCTTTCTTTGCCGCCTTGCCCTTGATGGCCCTCGCCTTGCGGTCGGCTTTCTTGGCCTTCGTAGGAAGGGCCTTGGATTTGGCGGCCTTACGTTTGGTGCTTTTGGTCTTTCTCGCCGCGCTCTTGTTGCTGGCCGAAGCTTTTTTCTTGGTGGCTGACTTCTCGGTGGCCTTCTTGGATGTCGTGCTCTTAGCTTTGGAATTGCTCGACTTCTTGGCCGCACTCTTGGACGGTTTGTTGCGGCAATAGGGATTCACCGCTTTACCCGACTTGCCTTTGTAACCTTTGACCCAGGTACAGGATGAACTGCCGCCGCACTGGTTCTGGGACAGGCCCTTGCAAGTGTTCTGTGCTGCGCTGGGGGACGCTTGGAGTAGGAGCGCGATCCCACCGATGAACCAGGCGATGGCCAGGACTTTTCGAAATTTTCCTAACATGGTGATCCTTCCTTTCAAATCTGTGTGAGCGAAATCGAGCAATGCGATGTAATCATTACTTGAACAAATCCTTTGCCTTGTCCTGAAGCGCGTTTCCGGCTTTGTCTTGCACGGTGTCAGCTGCCTTTTCCTTGAGATTGCTGGTTGCTCCGCTCTTTACCGTTTCGCTTGAGATGGCTTTGTCCATCACAGCCTCCTTTGCTTTGTCGCCGGCTTGCCGGACCGTCTCTTCCACTTTAGCTTTGGCCTCACCGATCGCGTTGCTCCCCATTTCTTTTGATTTGGAGAGCGTGTCGCCTGCCTTTGTTTTCGTATCCTGCAAGGTGGCCTTTGCTTTCTCACTGCCGACCTGCGCCGCATTGGTTCCTTGTTTTGCGCTGCTGTCGATGGCCTTGGTGACCTTATCGGCCGCTCCTTCTTCGCCGCACCCAGCAAGCGCAACGAGGGAAATCGCAAAGATGCCTGGAGCGAAAATCCGTCGTACAGAAGATAAATTGTTCATGTGTATAGACTCCTTCTAGTCAGATGGTTGTTTGGTCGGCGCGCAGCGCCGCAGCTGCACATGAGACCGATCATGGACTGTGGCAGAGTTGATTGAGCGCGACTCAAGCCGCCGCCAGGTCCGACGTACAATGGCCGCAACGCGTTGCCGCGATCGGAACGGTCGACAGGCAGTGGGGGCATTCTTTGGTTGTCGGCGCTGCGGCCGCCGGCTCCTCTTGGCGCTTCATGTTATTCATCGCGCGGATCACCATGAAGATTGCGAAAGCGATGATGACGAAGTCGACGACGGTGTTGATGAAGGCGCCGTAATTGATCGTTGCGGCGCCGGCTTTCTGTGCCTCGGCAAGCGTCGCGAAACTCTGATTCGTGAGGTTGATGAAGAGACTGCTGAAGTCGACATTGCCCATCAGCATGCCGATCGGCGGCATGATGATGTCCTTCACGAATGACGCCACGATCTTGCCGAACGCGGCACCGATGATGATACCGACCGCCATGTCCATAACATTTCCGCGCATGGCGAATTCTTTGAATTCTTTTAGCATTTTATGTAGCTCCTGCTGTGGGGTGCGCCGCTAAGCGAGGCTTGGTTCGCTCTTGCGAGCGTGACCGAACACCGCTTAGCGTGGATGCGCGACTGCGACCGGCGCCGTCCGCATCAATGCGAAATGGCGGGCTCGAGTGTTTTAGCCTGCTCGACCCACTGCGCGACGCGCGATGCCGCAGGAACGGTGCGGGTCAGCTTCCGCTCGGTATTTACCTGCTTCATCTTGTCGGCGAGATTCGCGGCGTTTCGGTTCCGCAACTCCTTCACGGTATCCACGCCGGCGGCTTCAAGCAGTTCGGAAAATTCTTCGCCGACGCCGGAGATCCGCATCAGATCGGCCATATTCGCCCATTTGAGCAGTTGGCCCGTGTTCAGTCCGGTTTCATTCGAGACTTCATCGCGGCCCGGCCGGCTGCCACACCGCTCCAACAATTTTGCGGTATCGGTGATGCCAGCAGCACTTAAGAGCTTGCCGTAGGACGGGCCGATTCCTTCGATTTTTTCGATTTTGTAACGCATTGTCGTTCTCCTTTTTTTGCAGGGTTGTCCCCGCATGCGTGCGGGTGCGACGTCGAGTTTCAACAATATTTCTTGGCGGAACTCCGCCAGCCTTCAGCGTAAAATCAAGATCCCCAAGCCAGTTTCCATGGCTTTCAGCGCATCGATCGCCCGGGTGTTTTTGGTCTCTCCCTGTGCGGTCTTCCCCGCCGTATCGTTGAGCCGAACGGCCGTCGTCTCACGCGCCGGGACAAACGGCAGATTGACGCAGCCTCCCAACAGCGTAAGAAGAACCAATAGTCCGCATGATCTTCGTGGTGCTGACGCATTCATTTTTCTGGTCCCCGGCTTTGTCGACTTTTTCATTGCCATCCGCGCTCCCAACAGACGGGCTCGCGCCGTAGACCTTAAAAACGCAAGGTTGATGCCATCCTTCCTGGCGCACAGGAGGATAAAAAAAATATTATTTATAAGTGGCTTATTGTCGTTCTGGCCGGCCGTTCAATCGCGCTGGCCGGATGCTGTCTCAAAATGAGACAATGTCTGAGACAAAATCTGAAACAAAGAGCGCGTTCCCTCCTCGCAGGAAAGCGCCGACGTTAACAGATGTCGCTCTGCCAATTCTTCAGCTTACGGTAGATCGTCGCGGGTGCGACCCCTAGGAACACCGCAGCCCTACGGACATCGTCATTGCACAGACGCAACGCCTGCTCGATCGCATCGCGTTCAACCATGTCAAGGGGGCGAATCTTCTTGGCGAGGAATTCGAGATCGGTGGTCTTCTCACCTTCATCGGCTTCACGGGCCGGCGGAGAAATCACATCACCAACGGAAGCGGCCGCCGACGGCTCCTTCCAACGGCTGTTCCGTGAGAGCACTGGCAGCATGTCTTCACGGACGACCTCTCCGTCATCCATGACAACCAACTTTTGGATAACATTCTGCAATTCACGCACGTTTCCAGGCCAGTCATAGCGCCGCAACGCATCGCGCGAACCGGAATCCAGGTCCTTGAATTTCTTTCCTTCACGCGTCGCGAAATGGGTCAAAAAATGCCGCGCGATCTCGACGATATCCTGACCGCGCCGCCGCAGCGGGGGCAGTTCCACCGGAATGACGTGGAGCCGGTAATACAGGTCTTCGCGGAACCGGCCGGCATGGACTTCCGTCAACGGATCACGGTTGGTTGCGCAGACGAACCGGATATCGACAGTCGTCGGCGAACTGCTGCCGATCTTCGTGAAGGTACTGGTCTGCACGAAACGCAGCAACTTGCTTTGAAGAAGCGTATCCATTTCGCAAATTTCGTCGAGAAACAGCGTGCCGCCATTTGCCAGTTCGGCGGCCCCTTTGCGGTCGGAAACCGCCCCGGTAAACGCGCCTTTTACATGACCAAAGATTTCGCTCTCGATGAGCTCGGCGGGGATGGCGGCGCAATTTATCGGAACGAAAGGACCATTGCGCCGCCGGCTCCGGCGATGAATGGCCGTGGCGCAGATTTCCTTACCGGTGCCGCTTTCGCCGGTCACGAAGACGGTGGCATCGCTCGCCGCCGCGCTCTCGATCGCCCGATAAACTGACTGCATTATCAGGCTGGAGCCGATGAAACCCTCAAATTCATGGCGATCCGCCTCGTTCTCATATGTTTTAACGATCTCCTCGAGTTGACGATTTTTGAGGAGGTTATTGATCGTCACCTTGAGGCGCTCGGCGCTGAACGGTTTGACGAGAAAATCCGAGGCACCGGCGCGCATCGCCTCGACCGCCGTATTAACGGACCCGTGCGCCGTAATCACAACGATAGGGCCTTCAAACGCCCGCGCCAGCAGTTCCCTGAGGACTTCGAAGCCATCGATATCCGGAAGCCTGAGATCGAGCAGGATAGCCTCGGGCGATTCATCGCGCACGGCGGTTAATGCCGCCGCTCCCGTCTCGACATGAATTACGTCGATGGGCTCACGCTTCAGGTAGCCGCAATAAGTGCGAGCCAATGCGGGCGTGTCTTCCACCAGCAGAATTTTCGACCGTGGCGATACCCCGACCATCCCCTGATTATCCGTAATATTTCAACGGAAGGCGGAAGGCATCGACCATCGCTTTTCGTTCCTTGGCGCCGCGACAATATCCAAGCTTTTCAAGCGGGACGAACATTAGTCAGCAAGCACGCGAGAGGCCGGAAAATGAAGGATCGCGGCGGAGCCGGTCCCGGGCTCGCTCTCGATTGCCAGGGTTCCTCCATGAAGCTCGATCAGCGTCTTGGTAAGTGGCAAACCGAGCCCCACGCCCATCGGACTAGACGACCGTACCGGCCTGCCGGCCTGAGCAAATGGGTCCAGGATCATATCGAGGGCCGCCGGCTTTATGCCGACCCCTGTATCACGCACGGCAATGGCGACACCGGTATCCGATCCGTGATCGACGGCAACCTCGATGCGGCCGCCATCGGGGGTGTATTTCGCCGCATTCGTCAACAGGTTGATTAGCATCTGTTTTGTCCGACGACGGTCCGCCCACAGCCCAGGACTATTCGGCGGGACCGAGCGCGCAAAATCGATCTCCGCCGCGTAGGCGAGTTGACGCACCATACCGACGGCTTCATCGATAACGTCCGCGATGTCGACACGCTCCTCCATCAGTTCCATCCCGCCCGCATCGCCGGTCGACAGATCGAGCAGATCCTTTACGAGATCGACCAGATAAAGGCTGCTTTCATGTATGTCATTTGCATAGGAGAGAAGCTCGTTCTCACCGATTCCACCCTGGCACAGAATTTCGGAATCGCCGGTTATGACACTCAACGGTGTCAGCAGCTCATGGCTGATATTGGCGAGAAATGCGGATTTTGCGCGATTTGCGGATTCCGCCCTCTCCTTGGCGTGCCGCAAGGCCTCTTCGGCTAGCGCCAGTTCGTTGCTGCGTTGAAGCACCTGCTGCTCCAACAAGGCCATTTCCGACGCGTCCTGGAACAATAGAGAGACTTCGTCTTTGTCCGGTTGACCAAAAATCTGGATGGAGAAAACCAGCGGACGATCCTGATCCTGCGCCGCTAAACTCAAATTCGACAAACGAAACGGCGGATTTTCACTACCTGAAATCTCCTTCAGCGTCTCATCCAATCCAACCAGAAACGGCAGCGAATCCATTGCGTTCCCGGATGGCTCCACCCACTCTACAAGCTTTCCATGTCGTTCAAGGACCGTGAAGTGCGTGTCGATGACGACCAGCCCAAGCACTCCCATCTCGAAGAGGGTGTTGGTGGCATCGATCAACGGAACTGAAAGTTCTTTGTTCATCTACCCTGCTTCTGTCGGCTCCGCTTTCGCACATTGGCCAGCGTCGCCGTTCGCAAACCCACATCGCGCCCCGTCTTGCCCTGCAAATCGATTCTCGGGCCGACCAACGTATTTCCTCCAAGACGTGAAAAAACGGCTCAGTCCCTCCTAAGCAATTTACGCACCGATTTCGAGAATGCGCCGCCCAAGATGCCGAAATAGTTCCTGAACGGCCGTTCCTTCCGCCGCGCTTGTGCGCATCGCGACACCGCTGAACTCCTCCTCCAGTGCGTGCCCGTCTTCGCTGTCATCGATGTCGGAAATCAGGTCGACTTTGTTCAAAGCAAATACCACCGGCCGGCCCGGACATGTCTCCTGGAACAGACGTGCCCGTTCTATCATCGACGTAAGCGGTTGTTCGCGCGCGATATCGCCAACGATCACCGCGCCGGCGGCGCCTCGCAAATACGTGGAAAGTTTTCCGGACGCGGTATCGCCGCTCTCGACATCCCAAATGATTTCGTTCATCAGGACCGATTCTCCATCCGGCAGATCGATGGTATCGCTGAATTTGTAAATGTTGACGCCGAGGGTTGCCTGGTAATGCGGCGAGAATTCGTTCAAGACGTGACGGCGAACCAGCGATGTCTTGCCCACGGCGAAGTCACCTATGATGCACACCTTTTTGCTGACCGCTGAAGAGGCGTCCCTATTCTCCCGAGAATGCGATCTCGAACTCGACACGTCGGTTGTTCTCCTCCGACCTCCCACCCGCGGCGAGCGATCTCTCCGTGGACCGCCCCACAGCAATCAGGCGATCGTTTGATACACCAAGGGCTCTTAATTTCTGGATGATAACCTTGGCGCGTTCAACTGATAGCTCTTTATTTATTCGTTCGGACCCTGCGCTATCAGTATAGCCGACGACGCGAATGCGCACATTGGATGGCGCCGACTTAATGAGTGCCGCCAAATCGCCAAGCAAGGCATCGGTTCGGCGTGGATCGCGAAATTCAGAACCGTCGCTGATAAATAACGCATGGCGCGCTATCCAGGCCTTGAGCCGTTGCAGAGGGGCACGCGCATCCGTCTCTAATTTCGCCAAGCGCTGTTCCAAGGTCCGCCTCGCCAATTCGAGTTTTTCCAACTCGGCGGTGAGACCCCTGCGCGTCCGATCCTGCCGTCGGAGAATAACCGACTCCAAATTCCCGATCGTCTTGGCAATATCTTCCTTCGTCAGGCTCTGATCTTGCTGAAGCGTCCTTTCCAAACTGCCGACCGCCTTGGAGAATTCCTGTACGACGTCGCTATTGCTGGTTTGCGTCTTGGTTTCCAAGTCGACAAGAGCCTGGGTAAAAACGCTCTTCAAGCGGCCCAATTCATCCCGCAGCGACGTCAGGTTACCGCGGCCAACCTCGTCGTCACGCGCCTGACGCAGGCTGCCGAGCTGCAAACTCTTCTCGATCTGCGGAAAATGCTGGTTCAATTCGTCGGTCAGCTGTTGCCGGGACTCGGAACTCGGCAAGAGACCTTCGATAATGAGCGCCTTGGTGTCTTTGTCGTAGTGCAGCTTTATGGGATATCCGATTAGCGCTTCCTGGGCGTCGATCACGCGGCGGGCGCGATCCTCGATCGCGGACGCGCGATAATGATCATAGAGAGACAATGCCGGCCAGATTACGGCGAGGATTAGGACGACCGCGACGACGGCGTGCGCCTTCCATGAACGGCCGCGGAAATTGGCGGATCGCGCTTTCTGCAAGTCGCGAATACGCACCTGCAGATCGCCGCGAAAGGCGCTCTTTTGATCTTGGCCCGCGTCGCCGTCAAAATTCGCAAGAAAATCGCTCCAGCGTTCCAGGACACCGAAGAACATTTCCTGCAGCGTGGTTTCGAAATTGGCCGGCGCGGTGCCGTTGGTCTTCGCGGCAAGAATGACGCTGGGAGAGGTCTGCAGGAACAGTTGCGATTCGCCGAACGCCAATGTCCTGAGTTCGCCGCCGTCGGCGTCGTTGAAAGCGTCCTGAACGAAGGCCATGATCGCGGTGAGCATCCCGCTCATTAAGTCGCTGTCGATCGCGTCCTTAGCGTCGGCTTGCGTATTGTTGCGTTCGATCAGCAACCCGGTCGCGCGATGGATGATAAAGATCTCGTCGATGTCGAACGGCGGGTTTCGGTTCAACAGGATCTCAGCTTCGGATCGGCCCGTGGCCTTCGCTTGCAGCTTTGCCTTCCAACGCTCGACAGAGAATCCCTCGTCAAGTTTCCGATTCAGTTTCTCCATAAGTTCGGCGAAGGCGTTGCGGACCGCGGCGGCGACGAGGCGGCCGGTGATCGGATAGAGCGCGTCGACCATCATGTCCCGAGAGTTACGAATTTCCTCCCGCATGCTGGAGACGATGAGCGGTGCCAGCGCATGGGCCAGGCGGTCGTGGTCATGCAGTCCCGACTCGCGCAATACCTCCACAATGACCCGGCGGATGCTATCCTTGAGTTTAGGATCGTCGCCCACCCGAGCCTGAAGATCGTCGCACCGCTTTCGAATTTTCTCAAGGAGGTCGAGCTCAGAGGCGAGCAGTAGCCGCTTTAGTTCTTCCTCCGGCGCTCTCATTCTGAGGCTTTCTTGTCACCTTTGCTATTCAACGCGGTGCCGACAGAGGATTGGATCGCTTCCAGGCCTTGGTCGCCTTTCAAACGCAGGCCAACTTCCATGAGATAGTCGCCAAGATCCTGATTGCCCGTCTTCTCTGTCTCGAGACGGGCGATGGCACCGTTGAACTCGCCCTCGAGGGCCTTGAGCCGTTTCTTGAAATCGCCGCTCTGTGCTGTCAGTTGTTGCTTGATCTGCGATTCGAGCGACGACAATCGTTCAAACATTTCTCGCTTCGTCTCTTGAATTTTTTGTTCGAGATCGCTCTGTGCCTTTTCTAGGCGCTCGCTGACTTCGGCAATTTTGCTCTCCAAACGGTCGTCCAGCGTTTCCTGACGACTGGCGAGGTCATCGCGCACATCGGCGAGCCGATCCGCGGCTTCGGATGCCACGCCCGCCATTGCCTTTTCCACTTTTGCGAATCGCGCATCGATTTGCCGCTCGGCGGAGCCGAATAGAATTTCGCGGATTTGATCGATACTGCCACCCCCAGCGGCGAGAGCCTCTTCCGTGTTGACGGTACTCGGTGTCGATTTTGGCATAAAGAGCTTTCCCCTGTGCCGCTTGTTCCCACGAAGCAGGAATTCTAACGCATTTGTGGAATATGGGAAAAAGCCAAACAATGATGTTTGAACTATGAAACTATTTTATTATATATATTTCAATAGATTATGGAATTTTTCGCATATTGGCTAGTGCTTTATTCTTTATATGAAGGCGCGAACTTTGAACTCTGTGTTACCGAGTGCTCTCTAGGAGAAATTATTATGGCGCCCAGCTAAACCTAGATAAAGCGGCCAACAATCTTGGCCGCAACTTCCGCAATGGGTCAAAAGCAGAAGTCGAGTGCGGTCGCTGGAATGTCCGCTGTCGGGGGAAGAGCGGAAGTCGAACCAGGCCGCCAGAAGGTCCGCTTCTAGCCGAGAGAGTTGAAGAACTCCGATTTTAGCGTTCTTCTCGGCGTCTGCTTGTAGTAGCAGCGAACATTTTGGTTCCGCCGCGGTCCGCTACCGGGTCGTTTTAGTGTTATCGAGGTATCGGTTTGTGGTTTTGCCTCATTTGCAAAATACCTGTGGCACACCCTAAAGCTTGATTTCGAAGATGGCATCAAATTTACGCGCGTGCTCGATGGTCTCGGGTTTCGCATCAGATCCGAGATCCTGATAGATGGTGCCGGTGCTGGTCTCGTAATTCATCATCTGTGTCGGGTTGGGATCGGAATTCAGGCTCACGAATGTCGCCCCCTGCGGGACCAGGATATGCCGGTTCAAAGAGTGCCAGGTGCCCCGTTTGTAGGAATAGCCCTTGGCCGGATCG